>NZ_JAKJSO010000001.1:0-14273 GCF_050337045.1 Photobacterium kagoshimensis
GTAAGTGGGACGTGTAAGTGGGACGTTGTTTTCCATAAAGTAACGTATGATGTTGAAAGTGCAGTAAGTGAAGCCCAAAAGCGAGGCAGAAATGACTGGGTTCATTTTCTATCCACAGGCAGGTGCTTATAACAAATTGCTTAAGAGTGACGGCTAACCTTTGGCATTTTTGGTTCAGTTGAGTTTAGTGATTAAGGTGGTTTTGCTCGGGTCTAGTGGTTTAGCCGCACCTTAGCAAGGCGTTATACGAAATGGAAATTATGAAATCATATATATTTAAAACAAATAGTGGCAGTGTAGGCTACTTCCAACGTAATGGAGATGACTGCAAACTCTATGTTTCATCTGAGTATTTCCCAATTTGTGAGTTCAAAAATTGGTCGAAGTGGGAGCAATATATAGAATCCGGGCGTGATGGGGCTCCCGAATCTTCACATGAGCACCCTATTAGTAAAGCTGTTAGCTACTTTTTGTGGGAACACTGTGAAAGTGTCTCCCCAAATATCATTGAGTTTCATGAAAGTGCCTATCGACCTGGAACGTATTTTCCTAGGATCAATCGTGACACTTCCAATTTGTATCTACACCAAATTTCGTCGAGTTCATTTATGGATGAGCTGCGAGCTTTTTACAATATCATCGACACAATGGAAGATATTTTCAAAGTAGTAGAACCAGTGAAAGAGAACATTACTACTTATGGGCATCGAATCCGTGAAGTGCTTACTGTAGCATGTACAGAGGTCGAGTATTTGTTTTTACAAGCATTGAAGACAAATGGCTATGAAGAAAAGCGGCAGTATAGAACGAGTGACTTCGTATCTCTTTTAAGTGTTTACAAACTATCAGATTATGAAGTTGAACTTAAAATGCATCCTAAATTAGGGCGTATTAAGCCTTTCGCATCATGGGATGAAAAAAAGCCAACTCAAAGTCTATTTTGGTACTCAGCCTATAATGCGTCTAAGCATGATCGTGGAGGTAGCTTTGACCAAGCATCTATTGAAGCAATGGTAAATGCAATTGCTGCAATTCACATCTTATTGGAAGCGCAATATGGTTCTAAGATCTTTGACAAGCCTTTATATTCCCAATACGAAAGCTGTTTTTACACACGAAAGTCACCAATATGGAACGTTGAAGATATGTTAGCTCCGCATATCGACGAGAAATTAAAGGTTGTTTGGGACTGCGAATCCGCCTATTTTGCGCGCTAATTTCGTATAACAAGCAATTTAAGAGTGATTCAGCACGCTTGGCATTTTTGGTTTGGGTTGAGTTCGGTGTTTACGGTGGTCAAATTGAGTGTCGTGGTTGCGTGCTTCACACCTTAATTGGGCGTTATGAAGCAGGAGGTCTCGTGGAAATAAGTGATGTGATAGGTGTAATTAGTAACGAACGCTCTATGTCAAGTTATAATTCGTTTTTAGCAAAATTGACTTCTAGCAATCAGTTTATTTTGTCAAAGAAAGAGAAACTTAAAATTCGTAATTTTTATGGCAAGGTTAAATCGCTACCTGTCTCTAAGCGAGTAAATATTACTATTTTGGGTGAACTTAAGACTTTGATTGATAGTATTGATTTTGAAGAGGCTAAGAAAAGAAAGCTTAAAAGAGCTATTCATAAGCGAGTACGTAAATCAGCTAAAAAGAAATCTTATCAAATTAAGAAGCCCACGATTGAAGACATTATAGAATCGAGGAAAAATTTACCTAGAATTGGGTTGGGACTCGAATCAGTAATTACTTTGCCTAAAGTCAAGTCAGAAGATGTTGTTATTGACTTGCATACGGAGCAAAAAAATACAAAAGATAAACATATTTTGTACGTAGCTGGGTGGTCATTGTCACAGCCTGAAGACGAAGAGCCTGCTTCATAACAAAGCCATCAATACGACCATCAACGCTCGGCATTCTAGGTCTGAATTGGCTGTGGTGTTTTCGGTGGCCTATCAACATTAGCGTAATACGTTGTGGCGTATTATGGCAAGCGTTAAATTTCTAGTGGATGATTCATGTATATTGAAAATAAAGTTAAGTTATACGAGAAAGATATCTGTAGTATTCTATCTAATTTGGCATTTCATGTTCATCCTGCAGTTGTCGAACTTATACAAGAAAGAAATTTAGCTGAATATGGATACTTTAAGTCCATATTCGAAGGGAAGATTGAGCTTGATAATTATCTGTTTGATGGTTCTTCCTGCGTCTTCCCTGGGGTAAAACGGTATATAAGTGGTAAAGGTAAAAAACGAGCATTCAATGAAAGCTATCAAGCAATAATTGATGATAATACTTTCCCTCGTCATTTATGGTGTTACCTGACCAATAATAAGGGATACAGTGGTCCAAACTGGAAAGAAACTGGTTTATCTGAATTTGAGTTAGCTCATATATTCACTCATAAAGATTCAGAGATAGAGTTGGAGAGGAAATTCTTCAGTACCTATAATGATAATTTAAACCCTTATGGTGACTTCTCATGTGCTTGTAATGTTGTTCTATTACCCAAAGGTACAGTGAGACCAACTGATAATTCAGAAGCAATTAAGTCTGCATTTTATATGCGTTATATTGAGTTATACGGAGAGACTCCGCTGAATGGGCGTAGTGGGTTCAAAGAAAATTTGGTGCCGGATTGGTACTCTTCACTAAAATGGAATGAACCGAAGTTACCTAGCGACTGGAAAGCAAGAACGACTCAGCTTCTTAACTATCGAACGAAGCGGATAACCCAGATCATGGAAAATAGAAATTTAACAAAGCAATCAAGGTGATACGTTACACTCGGCGGTTTTGGTTCGGAGTTCGGTGCGCTTTGTAGATTTAGTGGGCGTACACCTTATTGCAGGCGTTAAGCGCTTTAATTTAATTATGGAGATGTAATGGTAACTATTTTATTTGGAGCTGGTGCAAGTTTTGGGTCTGGTGGTTGCTCTCCGTATGCACCACCATTAGGGAATGATTTATTTTTCAAATTAAACGAACAAGGTGGAAATTTCTCAAAACTGAATGGTGAAATTAAAGCAAAATTTATTGATCATGGCTTCGAATCAGGTATGGCAAGTATCGAAGATGACAGTAGAAACATAACCCCGATGCAAAAAGAGATGGCTTGTTATCTATCTAAGTTTTCAATTAAAAACGATAATGCTTACGCTCGCCTATTTAATAAAATAAGGGCTGATCTATCAGAAATTACAATAGCTACTTTGAACTATGATTTACTAATTGAACAAGCAATATCAATTAATGGTTATAACGTAGATTATAATGCTGATGGAAAAGGTGTTTCTCTGCTAAAGCCACATGGTTCATCTAATTTTCTACCACAATTACCTACTGGGTGGAATATATCAGGTAATGTAATTAAAGGTGGTGGCGTGTATTTTGAAGGTTTAGAAACAAAAGCTGCTGGTAGTCATGAAGAAATCAAAAAGTGGTGTGCAAACCCTAGGAATAGTGACTTGAGCCCTGTGTTAGCTCTCTATCAAAAAGGTAAACGGATAGTCATTAACAATGAGCTGATTAATAATATACAAAGGAAATATGTTGAAGCTGTAAGTCAATCAAACCTGATTTTTGTAGTTGGTGTTAAATACGTTGAGCATGACAATCATATTTGGGATTCATTATCTTCTAGTAATGCAAAAATTGTGATTGTTGATCCTTACCCAGATGATACTGTGCGTTGGGCTGATACTCATTCATTACAAAATGTTGAAGTAATGAAGAGCGGTTTCGAAAGTGTTGTATTACCGATGGCTAGGATGATAAAAAAACACATTAGAAATCTTTAATATCAAGCGCTTAACAAAGGCATTAAGGTGACGCTTAACACTCGGCGGTTTTGGTTTGAAGTGTATTTGGTTTAGTAAGTTCAGCGTTGGCGCACCTTATGCCAAGGCGTTAAATGTCTAGTTTTAAAACAGGTGAAAAATTGAAATTTCTTGTTGCTGCAGTAACTGCATTCCTTATCGGAATTGGAGGACTATGGGCTCTTTGGTTAGAGAGCAAAACGCCAAATGTACTCTCATTTCTTACAACTATCTTTACTGGTTTTGCCGCTATAGGCACTGCATATGCAGCTTATGCTGCATCTGAGTCTGCGAAAATCTCAGAAAAGGCTTCTAATATTTGGAAGCAACAAATGTCTATAGACATTGAACTTGCAGAGGCTAAAGAGTTAAAGGTATGTCTTAATGATTGGCATAGAAGATTTACTGCTGAAGCATACAAGAAAAACCAAACCCTTAATGAGTTACTTCAGGGGGTCTTAGAAAGCCCCCATGCTATTAAACAAGTTCAGATTGATCATTTTCAAAAGTATATTGATGACTTAAATCTTTCTTGGAGCAATCTAGAGTCCGCATTTGATCGTGCGAATTTTGTTGGACATAGTTTTGAGCAAAGGCTTCGTCTGAGGCGTCTGCATATAGCGCATAGAAGAGCATTGAATAAATATGTGGAGTACCTAATGTTTAATAATAGGATGAACCTGCATCACGAAGGGTTAATCGAATTATTGACAACGATTTATCATATTAATGATTGGGCTCAACAGGATGTGAATGGACAACCATTATATCGAGTAGAAATTGAATTGATCGACGATAATGGAACACTTTCTCTTTGCAAAAAAGATGATGGTACTAGCGTCTATGATAGTTTGCATAATAGCGTAGAAGGTTGGGTATTAAACACTAATGTTTACGTTGATCATAAAATTGAAGAAATCAGAAGTCGTGTTATAGACATTTAACAAAGCCATCAATACGACCACCAACGCTCGGCATTCTAGGTCTAAATTGGCTGTGGTGTTTTCTGTGGTCTATCAACATTATCGTAATACGTTGTGGCGTATTATGGCGAGCGTTACCCGACTTGGTTGAGTTCTTTTTGTGTACTTAACTCCGCTGTCGCTGTGAATTGGTCAATTCCAGATAAATCCGTATGCAGTTAGAATCGTTCGTCGTTCATAGCGGCTTCTTATTTTTAAACTTCTCAACGACTGGCGTGAATGTTCGCTGGTCACCGCGCTAACTTCTGTATTTGGTTTTTACCATGGTTCGGCCGTGGCGGTTGATGCTCCGTGTGTTCGCCAGTTCTTAAATTTCTCGGCTATTGCCTCACCATTTTCGAGGATAGCCGCTTTCAATATTGTGGTTGGTGCGTTGGCAGGGAAGTGGTTACATTTTGGTGGTTGCCGTAAGCCGTAAAATTGTGCGTGATGTTCGCGGCTTTAGTTTGGGCTGCGTTGTTATCAATTTTATCGTAAATATAAARTGCGGCTTCACTAGGTAAACCATAGTGCTAACGTCATCGTTGCCGCTATTTTGTGGGTAAACACGCAGTAATTTCCGTGGTTATAGTTTTGAATTTGTCTGCCTTGAATTAGGTGTTTGTCGCGCTAATCAGCGCAGTTTTTAATTGCACTTCATCATGGCAGGCAAGCTGCTTTGGCCAAGTCAAACGGCCGGGTAACAAGGCCATTAATACGACCACCAACGCTCGGCATTCTAGGTATGAATTGGTTTTAGTGTTTTCGGTGGTCTATCAACATTATCGTAATGCGTTGTGGCGTATTATGGCGAGCGTTACTAGACTAGGTTGAGTTCTTTTTGTGTACTTAACTCCGCAGTCGCTGTGAGTTGGTCAATTCCAGATAAATTCGTATGCAGTTAGAATCGTTCGTCGTTCATAGCGGCTTCTTATTTTTAAACGTCTCAACTGTTTGCGTGAATGTTCACTGGTCACCGCGCCAACTTCTGTATTGGGTTTTAACCATGGTTCGGCCGTGGCGGTTGATACTCCGTGTTCTCACCAGTTCTTAAATTTCTCAGCTATTGCCGCACCATTATCGAGGATAGCCGCTTTCAATAATGTGGTCGGTGCGTTGGCATACCTGTGGTTACATTTTGGTGGTAGCCGAAACAAATAGAATCGCGGGTGTTGTTCGCGGCTTGAATCTGGGCTGCCTTTTAATCAATATTACACGCGCTTCTGGTGCATTTTTTCTAGGTAAACCATAGTGCTAACATCATCGTAGCCGCTGTTTTGTGGGTAAACGCGCAGTAATTTTCGTGGTTATAGTTTTGAATTTGTCTGCTTTGAGTGGGGTGTTTGTCGCGCTTAATCAGCGTACTTTTTCATTTCACTTCATCATGGCAGGCAAGCTGCTTAAGCTAAGTCGATAGGCCTAGTAACAAAGGCATTAAGGTGACGCCTGACACTCGGCGGTTTTGGTTTGAAGTGTATTTGGTTTTGTAAGTTCAGCGTTGGCGCACCTTATGCCAGCGTTACTAGACTAGGTTGAGTTCTTTTTGTGTACTTAACTTAGCAGTCGCTGTGCGTTGGTCAATTCCAGATAAATCCGTATGCAGTTAGAATCGTTCTTTGTTCATAGCGGTTTCTTGTTTTTAAACGTCTCAACGGCTTGCGTGAATGTTCGCTGGTAACCGCGCCAACTTCTTTATTGGGTTTTAACCATGGTTCGGCCGTGGCGGTTGATACTCCGTGTACTTACCAGTTCTTAAATTTCTTAGCTATTGCCGCGCCATCATCGAGGATAGCCGCTTTCAATGTTGTGGTCGGTGCGTTGGTAGGGAAGTGGTTACATTTTGGTGGATGCCGTAAACAATTAAATTGTAGGTGTTGTTCGCGGCTTTAGTTTGGGCTGCCTTTTTATCAATGTTGGCGAGCGTTTCTAATTCATCTTTTCTAGGTAAACCATAGTGCTAACTTCATCGTAGCCGCTATTTTGTGGGTAAACGCGCAGTGATTTTTGTGGTTATAGTTTTGAATTTGTTTACCTTGAGTTAGGTGTTTGTCGCGCTGAATCAGCGCAGTTTTTAGTTTCACTTCATCATGGCAGGCAAGCTGCTTAAGCTAAGCCGATAGGCCTAGTAACAAAGGCATTAAGGTGACGCCTGACACTCGGCGGTTTTGGTTTGAAGTGTATTTGGTTTTGTAAGTATTGCGTTGGCGCACCTTATGCCAGCGTTAGGTGCCTTTCTTGTAATCAGTGAGGTTTCTAGTACATGAATAATAAAGACCATTTCGTTCCCCGCTTTTACTTGAAAAACTGGTGCATCGATGGTTTTCTTCAGTGTAGCCGTATAGATAGAAATCCCGATGACCTTATTTGGAAGCCTTTTGCAACAAAAGGTGTTGGCTATAAGCGAGGTTTATATCAAGAGCAGGAGGGTATTTTTTACAAGCCTCTTGATACGGCATGCTCTAGATTTGTCGCAGAGCTACTTAATGATCGTAAGTTTGAGGGTATAAGCCAACATAATATCGGTGAAGAAAACCACGAATTATGGGCAAAGTTTGTTTTGGCTCAGATTGTACGAATTCCTGAGAAAATTGATCGTAGCACCAAACAATATAAACATGTTTCAGATGAACTAGTTCGTGAAGCAATAGTTAAAGCGTCAGTTAATGAAAATGCTGTTAGCGACTTACGAAAGATGGTCTGGGTAGTTGGTGAGTTAAAGTCAAAATATGAGTTAATCACAGGAGATAATCCTGTGATTTTTAGCCCTAATAACCTTCTTAACCCTGAGTGTTTCGTTCTTTTTCCATTGAGCCCCAAGCACTTCTTCCTAGCTACTTACCCAGATAACATTAAGAAATTCCCATCTGATGCAGATGAAATGGTTAAATGCATAAACCGAATGATCTATAGCAACTCACATAGCCGAGTATTTGCACGCGATCCTTCGTTAATCGTGGGTGTTATTGAACGCACCTAACAAAGGCATCAAGGTGACGCGTTACACTCGGCGGTTTTGGTTTGGAGTTCAGTGGGCTTGGTTAGTTGGTCGTGGCGCACCTTATGCCAAGCGTTACCCGACTTGGTTGAGTTCTTTTTGTGTACTTAACCCCGCTGTCGCTGTGAGCTGGTCAATTCCAGATAAATTCGTATGCAGTAAGAATTGTTCGTGTTCATAGCGGCTTCTTATTTTTAAACGTCTCAACGACTTGCGTGAATGTTCGCTGATAACCGCGCCAACTTCTGTATTGGTTTTAACCATGGTTCGGCTGTGGCGGTTGTGACTAGGTGTTTAAAATGTTCTTAAACTTCTCAGCTATTGTCGTGCCATCATCGAGGAATGCCGCTTTCAATAATGTGGTCGGTGCGCTGGCAGGGAAGTGGTTACATTTTGGTGGTTGCCGAAAGAAATAGAATTGTGGGCGTGGTTCGCGGCTTTAGTTGGGCTGCCTTTTAATCAATATTGGCGAGCGTTTCTGGTTCATCTTTACTAGTTAAACCATAGTGCTAACTTCATCGTAGCCGCTATTTTGTGGGTAAACGCGCAGTAATTATCGTGGTTATAGTTTTGAATTTGTCTGCTTTGAGTTGAGTGTTTGTCGCGCTTAATCCGTGCGGTCTTTAACTTCACTTCATCATGGCAGGCAAGCTGCTTAACCCAAGTCAAACGGTCGGGTAACAATGGCATTAATGTGACGCCTGACACTCGGCGGTTTTGGTTTGAAGTGTATTTGGTTTTGTAAGTAATGCGTTGGCGCACCTTATGCCAAGGCGTTAAATTTTATAGTGTTACCATTAATTAAGAGGTAATAATGAGCATATTGGAAGAAGCAAGAGAATCTTTCGAACGGATGCAAAGTTTTGATGCGCAAACACTTGCAAGATCTAGTGAGTTAGGCCAGCACTTTGATTTTTTGAAAGCTGTTGAGCCTGCAGCTAAAGTAATTCGGTTATATCGGCAGTTGTCGTTATCAGCTTTGGATGATTTCCCTGATTCAATGCTTAGTCAATTAAAAAGTCAATCTGATGCTGATTATAGCCGCTTTGAACAAGCGTTAGATTTTCAACCAAACAATATCGATAATCCTAGTGGTAATAGGGATTCGATCATTTCTCAGATTGAATCTGCTTATGATGGTGCTTTTAATCGTTTATATCCTTTTATTTCCTATGGTGTAAGTAAGTCTGTAGATTTCCAGCGAATGGAAAATGATGCGCGAGCAATGCTACAGTCGGTAAAAGATAACGCAGGTAAAATAACAGAAGATTTAGCTCTTCATCAGGAGCAAGCTCAGGATGTGCTGGCAGATGTTCGCAAAGTTGCTGCTGAGCAGGGGGTATCTCAACAGGCAATATACTTTAAAGATGAAGCTGAAGCTCATGAAAAATCAGCAGAATATTGGAAGACAAAAACAATTCATGCAGCTATAGCTTTGGGAATATACGCTTTTTGCACGCTATTTATTCATAAAATTGCTTGGTTTAAGCCCGAAGACAGCTTGCAAGCTGTACAGTTAATTACTAGTAAAGTCTTAATATTCGGTGTTATTGCGTATTTGTTGTTTCTAGCTGCAAAAAATTTCCTGTCACATAAACATAATGCGATTGTGAATAAGCACAGACAGAATGCTCTTATGACTTATAAGGCACTTACTGATGCTGCTGCATCAGAAGAAACGAAAGACATTGTGTTGAATCATGCGGCTTCCTGTATATTCTCACCTCAAGATACAGGCTATATCAAAAATGAAAGTAGTTCATCGCAGCAATCAGCAGGCCGTTCGATTATTGAGTTACTACCCAAAACATCGATGAAACTCGATGGATAAAATTTAACAAAGCAATCAAGGTGATGCGTTACATTCGGCGGTTTTGGTATAGTGTTCGGTGTGTTTTGCAGGTTCTGTGGGGCACACCTTATTGCAAGCGTTACCCGACTTGGTTGAGTTCTTTTTACTTACTTTACTCCGCTGTCGCTGTGAATTGGGCAATTCCAGATAAATTCGTATGCGGTTAGAATTATACGTCGTTCATAGCGGCTTCTTATTTTTAAACGTCTCAACGACTTGCGTGAATGTTCGTTGGTAACCGCGCCAACTTCTGTATTGGGCTTTTACCATGGTTCGGCCGTGGCGGTTGATGCTCTGCGTACTCTCAGTTCTTAAATTTCTCAGCTATTGCCGCACCATCACCGAGGAATGCCGCTTTCAATATTGTGGTCGGTGCGTGGGCAGGGAAGTGGTTACATTTTGGTGGTTGCCGTAAGCAGTTAGATTGTGGGCGATGTTCGCGGCTTTAGTTTTGCTGCCTTTTTATCCGTATTCGCGCACGTTTCTGGTGCATCTTTTCTAGGTAAACCATAGTGCTAACTTCATCGCAGCCGCTATTTTGTGGGTAAACGCGCAGTAGTTTACGTGGTTATAGTGTTGAATTTGACTGCCTCTAGTTGGGTGCTTGTCACGCTTAACTTGAGCAGTTTTTAATTGCATTTCATCATGGCAGACAAGCTGCTTTAGCCAAGTCGAACGGCCGGGTAACAATGGCATTAAGGTGACGCTTAACACTCGGCGGTTTTGGTTTGAAGTGTATTTGGTTTTGTAAGTAATGCGTTGGCGCACCTTATGCCAGCGTTACCCGACTTGGTTCAGTTCTTTTTGTGTACTTAACTCCGCTGTTGCTGTGAGTTGGTCAATTCCATATAAATCTGTATGCAGTAAGAATCGCTCCTCGTTTGTAGCGGCTTCTTGTTTTTAAACGTCTCAACGACTTGCGTGAATGTTCACTGGTCACCGCGCCAACTTCTGTATTGGGTTTTAACCATGGTTCGGCCGTGGCGGTTGATACTCCGTGTTCTCACCAGTTCTTAAATTTCTCAGCCATTACCGCACCAGTTTCGAGGATAGCCGCTTTCAATATTGTGGTCGGTGCGTTGGCAGGGAAGTGGTTACATTTTGGTGGTTGCCGTAAACAGTCTAATTGTGGGCGATGTTCGCGGCTTTAGTTTGGCTGCCTTTTTATCCGTATTCGCGCACGATTCTGGTTCGTTTTTTCTAGATAAACCATAGTGCTAGCTTCATCGTAGCCGCTATTTTGTGGGTAAACGCGCAGTAATTTTCGTGGTTATAGTTTTGAATTTGTCAGCCTTGAGTTAGCTGTTTGCCGCGCTTAATCAGCGCATTTTTTAACTGCATTTCATCATGGCAGGCAAGCTGCTTAACCCAAGTAAAACGGCCGGGTAACAAGGCCATTAATACGACCACCAACGCTCGGCATTCTAGGTCTGAATTGGCTATGGTGTTTTCGGTGGTCTATCAACATGCTCGTAATACGTTGTGGCGTATTATGGCAAGCGTTACCCGACTAGGTTCAGTTCTTTTTGTGTACCTAACTCCGCTGTCGTTGTGAGTTGGTCAATTCCAGACAAATTCGTATGCAGTAAGAATCGTTCGTCGTTTGTAGCGGCTTCTTATTTTTAAATTCCTCAATGACTTGTGTGAATGTTCGCTGGTCACCGCGCCAACTTCTGTATTTGGTTTTTACCATGGTTCGGCCGTGGCGGTTATTATTCCGCGTACTCACTGGTTCTTAAATTTCTCAGCTATTGCCGCACCAGTTTTGAGGATAGCCGCTTTCAATATTGTGGTCGGTGCGCTGGTAGGGAAGTGGTTACATTTTGGTGGTTGCCGTAGCAATCAAATTGCGGGCGATGTTCGCGGCTTGAATTTGGCTGCCTTTTTATCCGTATTCGTGCACGTTTCTGGCTCATCTTTTCTAGGTAAACCATAGTGCTAACTTCATCGCTGCCGCTATTTTGTGGGTAAACGCGCAGTAATTTTCGTGGTTATAGTTTTGAATTTATCTGCCTTGAGTTGGGTGTTTGTCGCGCTGAATCAGCGCAGTTTTCAATTGCATTTCATCATGGCAGGCAAGCTGCTTTAGCCAAGTCGAACGGCCGGGTAACAATGGCATTAAGGTGACGCTTAACACTCGGCAGTTTTGGTTTGAAGTGTATTTGGTTTTGTAAGTTCAGCGTTGGCGCACCTTATGCCAGCGTTACCCGACGTGGTTGAGTTCTTTTTGCTTACTTTACTCCGCTGTCGCTGCGAGTTGGTCAATTCCAGACAAATCCGTATGCAGCTAGAATCGTTCGTCGTTTGTAGCGGCTTCTTGTTTTTAAACGTCTCAACGACTTGCGTGAACGTTCGCTGATAACCGCGCAAACTTATCTATTTGGTTTTAACAATGGTTCGGCCGTGGCGGTTGATACTCCGCGTACTCACTTGTTCTTAAATTTCTCAGCTATTGCCGCACCATCATCGAGGATAGCCGCTTTCAATATTTTGGTCGGTGCGTTGGCAGGGAAGTGGTTACATTTTGGTGGTTGCCGAAAACAGTCTAATTGTGGGCGATGTTCGCGGCTTTGGTTTGGGCTGCGTTGTTATCAATATTGGTGAACGTTTCTGGTTCATCTTTTCTAGGTAAACCATAGTGCTAACTTCATCGTAGCCGCTATTTTGTGGGTAAACGCGCAGTAATTTCTGTGGTTATAGTTTTGAATTTGACTGCTTTGAGTTGAGTGTTTGTCGCGCTTAATCCGTGCGGTCTTTAACTGCACTTCATCATGGCAGGCAAGCTGCTTCACCCAAGTCGAACGGCCGGGTAACAAAGCCATTAATACGACCACCAACGCTCGGCATTCTAGGTCTGAATTGGCTGTGGTGTTTTCGGTGGTCTATCAACATGTTCGTAATACGTTGTGGCGTATTATGGCGAGCGTTACTAGACTAGGTTGAGTTCTTTTTGTGTACTTTACTCCGCAGTCGCTATGAGTTGGTCAATTTCAGTGAAATCCGTATGCAGTAAGATTCGTTCGTTGTTCATAGCGGCTTCTTATTTTTAAACGTCTCAACGACTTGCGTGAATGTTCGCTGGTAACCGCGCCAACATCTGTAGTTGGTATTAGCCATGGTTCGGCCGTGGCGGTTGATGCTCTGCGTACTCCCAGTTCTTAAACTTCTCAGCTATTGCCGCACCATCATCGAGGAAAGCCGCTTTCAATATTGTGGTCGGTGCGTTGGCAGGGAAGTGGTTACATTTTGGTGGTTGCCGAAAACAGTAAAATTGTGGACGATGTTCGCGGCTTTAGCTTGGGCTGCCTTTTAATCAATATTGGCGAGCGTTTCTGGCTCATCTTTTCTAGGTAAACCATAGTGCTAACATCATCGTAGCCGCTATTTTGTGGGTAAACGCGCAGTAATTTTCGTGGTTATAGTTTTGAATTTATCTGCCTTGAGTGGGGTGTTTGTCGCGCTTAATCAGCGCACTTTTTAATTGCACTTCATCATGGCAGGCAAGCTGCTTAAGCCAAGTCAAAAGGCCGAGTAACAAAGGCATTAAGGTGACGCCTGACACTCGGCGGTTTTGGTTTGAAGTGTATTTGGTTTTGTAAGTTCAGCGTTGGCGCACCTTATGCCAAGGCGTTATAACTCATTCTTGAATCTTGCTCATACCTTTAGCTTGGACTACAATTAGTACAAAATTAAGTACAACTAAAGGTGCAATATGAGTCGTATCCGTTTCGATCAAGACATACAACCGTTATCTGAGTTCCGTGCAGGTGTTGCTTCTTACATTCGCCAGATCAACGAAACTCGTCGTCCGTTAGTTATAACTCAAAGAGGCAAAGGTGTAGCTGTCGTGCTTGATGTTGCTGAATATGAGGCAATGCAGGAAAAAATTGAGTTACTAGAAGAAATTCAAAAAGCTGAAGCTCAACTTGCAAGTGGTTTAGGTGTATCGAATGTAGATGCTCGCGCTCAAGTATTGGGACGCATCAAGAAATGAATGTTGTATGGTCACCACTAGCCCTTGAAAAGTTAAGTCAAATCGCAGAGTTCATTTCATTAGATAATCCACCGGCGGCTGAAAAATGGGTAAACGATGTTTTCGATAAAGCTGAAGCTATTGGTTCTCAACCTGAAATGGGGCGTATAGTTCCTGAGCTTTCCCATGGTCATTATCGTGAGATAATTTTTGGTTACTATCGGATTATCTACAAAGTCACATTGGACGTACAAATCTTAACTGTACGTAATTGTCGCCAACTTTTAACACCTGATGATATTTGAGTTATAACAAAACAATCAAGGTGATGCATTACACTCGGCAGTTTTGGTTTGGAGTTCAGTGCGCTTGGCTAGTTCCGTGTTGGCACACCTTATTGTAGGCGTTACCCGACTTGGTTCAGTTCTTTTTGTGTACCTAACTCCGTAGTCGCTGCGAGTTGGTCAATTCCAGTGAAATCCGTATGCAGTAAGATTCGTTCGTCGTTTGTAGCGGATTCTTATTTTTAAACGTCTTAACTACTTGCGTGAATGTTCGCTGGTAACCGCGCCAACTTCTGTATTTGCTTTTAACCATGGTTCGGCTGTGGCGGTTGTGACTAGGTGTTTAAAATGTTCTTAAACTTCTCAGCTATTGACGCGCCATCATCGAGG
>NZ_JAKJSO010000002.1:0-14536 GCF_050337045.1 Photobacterium kagoshimensis
GCGCAGTAATTTGCAGTAATTTTCGTGGTTATAGTTTTGAATTTGTCTGCCTTGAGTTGAGTGTTTGTCGCGCTTAATTAGCGCAGTTTTCAACTGCATTTCATCATGGCAGGCAAGCTGCTTAACCCAAGTCAAACGGCCGGGTAACAAGGCCATTAATACGACCACCAACGCTCGGCATTCTAGGTCTGAATTGGCTTTAGTGTTTTCGGTGGTCTCATTAACATAATCGTAATACGTTGTGGCGTATTATGGCGAGCGTTATGCCTCAAAGGAAAATCATGAAATCTAGCGACATAGTTGAAAACTGGAAACGTTTTGCTGCTGCAATCGACAAACTTGGTGGTGAAGTTAAATCACTATTTATAGATGAACCAGCAACGAAGAAAGAAATAGCAATTCTTGAAGGTCAGCTGGGTTTCGAGTTGCCTCTATCTTTAAAGGAGGTATTACTTACCTTTTCAAAGAAAGTAGAGTTTCGTTGGTTCTTTCCTGATGGATATGAGCTTGATGGGGCTCTTTCACAAATATTCTCAGGTGATAGACATTGGTCATTGGATTGGATAGTTCAGTTTAACGATGATAAGAACGGCTGGAAAGATGAAGTGTTTCCAAACACGGATGATCCATATGATTTGGTTTGGCATAACAAGCTAGCTTTTCATGAGGTCGGTAATGGTGATTATTTAGCTATTGATTTGGCGCAGCCAGGTCGTGAACCAGTTATTTACTTGAGTCATGATGATGGCGAAGGGCATGGAATAGAACTAGCTAAAGATTTCAAAGAATTTCTCTTAATATCTAGTCGTTTAGGCTGTGTGGGCGCAGAAGATTGGCAGTGGCTACCATTTACTGAAGCAGACAAGGGGTTTATAAACCCAGACTGTGAAAATGCAAAGAAATTCAGAGAGGCCTTGGGCGTTAAGGCATAACAAAACAATCAAGGTGATGCATTACACTCGGCGGTTTTGGTGTGGAGTTCAGTGCGCTTGGTTGGTTCAACGTGGCACACCTTATTGTAGGCGTTATGTTTCAGAGTACCCCACGTTTTGTAGACACTTTACTAAGCTAGGTTTAGACAATATAAAATTATTTATTATGACTTTTTATAAATACACAAACACTTCAACAGCAGAACTTGTTCTGAAAAACAAATCATTACGTTGGTCTAGTCCAACAATCTTCAATGACTTAGAAGAGTGTCAGTTCACACCATTTACTCAAGAGCAATACTTAAAAGCAATTGATATATACAAGAAAATATTGAATCAATGCGCAAGCGGTTGTTTGTTATTTGATGTGGATCAGTTTAGTGAGATCACTCAACTTCTTATTGCATCTATGAAGCAATTAAAGAAACAAGGCCTTAGTACTCCATCTCTTCCGAATGAGCTTTTAATGAGTCATGAAAGTATGCATCGGGAGTATATTAACAAAGGGCTTATCAATTGTTTTCGTGTTTTATGTGTGACGACTGCTTATGACAATCATTTAATGTGGGCTCATTATGCAGATCAACATTATGGATGTGTAATTGAGTTAGAAAAGCTATATGTAAACAAACCGTATTTACTTAAAAAGGGAAAGGTTAGGTATCACGAAAACATTGAGCCTCTATCAAACCCTTTAGATATGCTTTTATACGGTGAAACCAAGGCTGTAAAAGAGCTAATGGTAAGGGATATTATTTTCTCAAAACGATCTAACTGGGAGTATGAAGAGGAATACAGGTTTATGTTCAGTGAGAGTTTTGGTTCCATCACCTCTACACTTGACATGCAAAATAATAATTTCAAGACAACAGCAGAAGACCAGCCTGATAAATTGTTTACTGACGTACCTATTTCAAAGGACTTTGTAAAATCAATAATATTCGGTGCTCGAACTAGCATTGAAGAGATTGATAAAATATTGAATGTGCTTTCGGAAAATGAATATCATTGCCAGCTTTACCAGATGAAAATGGAGAATGGTAGCTTGGTTAAGAAACCATTAAGTGTTTTAGTAGAATAAGTCTAGAAACATAACAAGGCAATCAAGGTGATGCGTTACACTCGGCGGTTTTGGTAAGGAGTTCGGTGTGCTTTGTTGGTTCAGTGGGGCACACCTTATTGCAGGCGTTACCCGACTAGGTTCAGTTCTTTTTGTGTACTTAACTCCGCTGTCGCTGTGAATTGGTCAATTCCAGATAAATTCGTATGCAGTAAGAATCATTCGTCGTTTGTAGCGGCTTCTTGTTTTTAAACGTCTCAATGACTTGCGTGAATGTTCGCTGGTAACCGCGCCAACTTCTGTATTTGGTTTTACCCATGGTTCGGCCGTGGCGGTTGATGCTCCGCGTACTTACTCGTTCTTAAACTTCTCAGCTATTGTCGCACCATTATCGAGGATAGCCGCTTTCAATAATGTGGTCGGTGCGCTGGCAGGGAAGTGGTTACATTTTGGTGGTTGCCGAAAGAAATAGAATTGTGAGCGTGGTTCGCGGCTTTGGTTTGGGCTGCCTTTTAATCAATGTTGGCGAACGTTTCTGGTTCATCTTTTCTAGTTAAACCATAGTGCTAACTTCATCGTAGCCGCTATTTTGTGGGTAAACGCGCAGTAATTATCGTGGTTATAGTTTTGAATTTGACTGCCTTGAGTTGGGTGTTTGTCGCGCTTAATCAGTGCCGTTTTTAATTGCATTTCATCATGGCAGGCAAGCTGCTTTAGCCAAGTCGAACGGCCGGGTAACAAAGGCATTAAGGTGACGCGTTACACTCGGCGGTTTTGGTTTGAAGTGTATTTGTTTTTGTAAGTTCAGCGTTGGCGCACCTTATGCCAGCGTTATAACCCAGTATGAGCAATGGAGATACAATGGACAAGGAACAGTTGGGTAAGGAAATATATGAAATTTCAAATGTTGAAGGGGAGTTTTTACTTCGCTCTGGAATAACTGCTACAGAGTACTTTGATAAGTATTTGTTTGAATCAAATCCTAGAGTTTTAAAAGCAATAGCAGAGCACCTCAAAGATTTGTTGCCACCATCCTTTGATAAGTTAGCTGGATTAGAAATGGGTGGTATTCCCATTGCTACAGCGTTATCTCTAGTAACAGAAAGAGAAGTTTTGTTCGTTCGCAAAGAAGCGAAAGAGTATGGAACTTGTAAATTGGCAGAAGGCGGTGATATTGCAGGTAAGCATTTGGTTATCGTCGAGGATGTTGTGACTTCAGGTGGCGCAATTATTGATGCAGTTAATGCGCTACGAGCTAGAGGAGCAATAGTGAATCAAGTCCTGTGTGTCATTGACCGAGAATGCACAGCAAGCGAAAACCTTAAAGCATTAGGTCTTCAATTGAGACCACTATTTACGAAGTCAGAGTTAGAATATGTTTCAGGGGGCTAGTGTCAAGGTAATACGCCATCGACATCGAAGAAGTGACAAAGCCCATTTTTCATTAAGCCTAGATATGTACTCGTCGTAATCTCTCAATTAGATCGAATATCTGGGTTATAACAAAGCCATCAAAACGACCCTCAACGCTCGGCATTTTGGGTATGAATTGGTTTTAGTGTTTACGGTGGTTAATTAAGTATTGGCGTAATGCGTTGCTGGCGTATTATGGCAAGCGTTACTAGACTAGGTTGAGTTCTTTTTGTGTACTTTACTCCGCGATCGCTGTGAGTTGGTCAATTTCAGTGAAACCCGTATGCAGTCAGAATCATTCGTCGTTCATAGCGGCTTCTTGTTTTTAAACGTCTCAACGACTTGCGTGAATGTTCGCTGGTAACCGCGCCAACTTCTGTATTGGGTTTTAACCATGGTTCGGCCGTGGCGGTTGATGCTCCGCGTACTCACTGGTTCTTAAATTTCTCAGCTATTGCCGCACCAGTTTCGAGGATAGCCGCTTTCAATATTGTGGTCGGTGCGCTGGCAGGGAAGTGGTTACATTTTGGTGGTTGCCGTAAGCAGTAAAATTGTNGGCGATGTTCGCGGCTTTAGTTTGGGCTGCCTTTTTATCAATATTGGCGAGCGTTTCTAGTTCATTTTTTCTAGGTAAACCATAGTGCYAACTTCATCGTAGCCGCTATTTTATGGGTAAACGCGCAGTAATTTTCGTGGTTATAGTTTTGAATTTGTCTGCTTTAATTTTGGTGTTTGTCGCGCTTAATAAGCGTCGTTTTTAACTGCATTTCATCATGGCAGGCAAGCTGCTTCACCCAAGTCGAACGGCCGGGTAACAAAGGCATTAAGGTGACGCTTAACACTCGGCGGTTTTGGTTTGATGTGTATTTGGTTTTGTTAGTTCAGCGTTGGCGCACCTTATGCCAAGGCGTTAGCATCTTTAAATTGATTTCACTTTTTGTGGTCACTCGCAGGTCTAGTTTATTGATGTATTGTAAGTAGTAACATTAACTTACACTTGATGCTTTAGGTTTGTTGAGATTTTATTGATGCTAGAGTTTACGTTTGAACTTAATGGAAAAGAATTATCTGCGTTAAAGTGTGGGGCTTCATCATTTCCTGCATTTTCAGGTTACGGGAAAAATAAAAACACTAAATCCGCTCAATGTATAGCTGGCAGTGGACCAATTCCTGTGGGTACATATTATATTTTTGATAGACAATCAGGTGGAACGCTTGGTCCATTACGTGATTATTTTTCAGGTAAGGATCAATGGTTTGCTCTTTATGCTGCTGATAGCAAAATGGATGATGAAACAATTTGCATTAACATTACTCGTGGACAATTTAGGTTGCACCCGAAAGGAAGAGCAGGAATAAGCAAGGGATGTATTGTTGTCGAAAATAAAAAAGACTTTGCAACAATTAGAGCGTTATTAAAAAATACTTCGACTATAAAAATACCAGACTTGGAACTTGAGACTTATGGGCGGGTAATTGTAAAATGAAAAAAAATGCAATAAATGGTGTTTTAGTACTGGTATTCACATTGTTAATTACGCTTATTTGGCAGCGTTATTTTTATCAATACCCTAGTCTTTCGGAAGAGCAAGCAATTAGGCAAATAAACTGGTTAGACGCCAAAAATAGTCAACAGAGAGCTGAGTGGGAATCGCACTTAATAAGCGCAGGTTCTAGTGTCACCTCATCATGGAAGGCAAGAGGCGGAAACGAAGGCGATAAAAATACTAACAAAGCAATCAAGGTGACCCCTGACACACGGCGGTTTTGGTATGAAGTGCAGTGCGCTTGGTAAGTAAAGCGTGGGCCAACCTAATGCAAGCGTTACCCGACTTGGTTGAGTTCTTTTTGTGTACCTAACTCCGCTGCCGCTGTGAGTTGGTCAATTCCAGAAAAATTCGTATGCAGTAAGAATCGTTCATCGTTCATAGCGGCTTCTTATTTTTAAACGTCTCAATGACTTGCGTGAATGTTCGCTGGTAACCGCGCCAACTTCTGTATTTGCTTTTAACCATGGTTCGGCTGTGGCGGTTGTTACTCCGCGTACTTACATGTTCTTAAATTTCTCAGCTATTGCCGCGCCATTTTCGAGGATAGCCGCTTTCAATATTGTGGTCGGTGCGCTGGCAGGGAAGTGGTTACATTTTGGTGGTTGCCGAAAAAAATCGAATTGTGGGCGTTGTTCGCGGCTTTAGTTTGGGCTGCCTTTTAATCAATATTGGCGAGCGTTTCTGGTTCATCTTTTCTAGGTAAACCATAGTGCTAACTTCATCGTAGCCGCTATTTTGTAGGTAAACGCGCAGTAATTTTCGTGGTTATAGTTTTGAATTTGTCTGCTTTGAGTTGGGTGTTTGTCGCGCTTAATCAGCGCAGTTTTTAACTGCACTTCATCATGGCAGGCAAGCTGCTTAACCCAAGTCAAACGGCCGGGTAACAAAGGCATTAAGGTGACGAATAACACTCGGCGGTTTTGGTTTGAAGTGTAATTGGTTTTGTAAGTAAAGCGTTGGCGCACCTTATGCCAGCGTTACCCGACTTGGTTCAGTTCTTTTTGCTTACCTAACTCCGCTGTTGCTGTGAGTTGGTCAATTCCAGATAAATTCGTATGCAGTAAGAGTCGTTCCTCGTTCATAGCGGCTTCTTATTTTTAAACGTCTCAACGACTTGCGTGAATGTTCGCTGGTAACCGCGCCAACTTCTGTATTGGGTTTTAACCATGGTTCGGCCGTGGCGGTTGATGCTCCGCGTACTCACCAGTTCTTAAATTTCTCAGCTATTGCCGCGCCATTATCGAGGATAGCCGCTTTCAATATTGTGGTCGGTGCGTTGGTAGGGAAGTGGTTACATTTTGGTGGTTGCCGTAAACAGTCTAATTGTGGGCGATGTTCGCGGCTTTAGTTTGGGCTGCCTTTTAATCAATATTGGCGAGCGTTTCTGGTTCATCTTTTCTAGGTAAACCATAGTGCTAACTGCATCGTAGCCGCTATTTTGTGGGTAAACGCGCAGTAATTTTCGTGGTTATAGTTTTGAATTTGTCAGCCTTGAGTTGGGTGTTTGTCGCGCTTAATCAGCGCAGTTTTTAACTGCACTTCATCATGGCAGGCAAGCTGCTTTACCCAAGTCGAACGGCCGGGTAACAAAGGCATTAAGGTGACGCCTAACACTCGGCGGTTTTGGTTTGAAGTGTATTTGGTTTAGTAAGTTCAGCGTTGGCGCACCTTATGCCAAGGCGTTACCCGACTTGGTTGAGTTCTTTTTGTGTACTTAACTCCGCTGTCGCTGTGAGTTGGTCAATTCCAGATAAATTCGTATGCAGTTAGAATCGTTCGTCGTTCATAGCGGCTTCTTATTTTTAAACGTCTCAACGACTTGCGTGAATATTCGCTGGTAACCGCGCCAACTTCTGTATTGGGTTTTAACCATGGTTCGGCCGTGGCGGTTGATGCTCCGTGTACTCACCAGTTCTTAAATTTCTCAGCCATTACCGCACCATCATCGAGGAAAACCACTTTCAATATTGTGGTCGGTGCGCTGGCAGGGAAGTGGTTACATTTTGGTGGTTGCCGAAAGCAGTAAAATTGTGCGCGATGTTCGCGGCTTTAGTTTGGGCTGCGTTGTTATCAATTTCATCGCAATTGTAAGGTGCGGCTTCACTAGGTAAACCATAGTGCTAACTTCATCGTAGCCGCTATTTTTTGGGTAAACACGCAGAAAGTTTTGTGGTTATAGTTTTGAATTTGTCTGCCTTGAGTTGAGTGTTTGTCTCACTTAATAAGCGCCATTTTTAATTGCACTTCATCATGGCAGGCGAGCTGCTTTAGCCAAGTCGAACGGCCGGGTAACAAGGGCATTAAGGTGACGCTTAACACTCGGCGGTTTTGGTTTGAAGTGTATTTGGTTTTGTAAGTTTAGCGTTGGCGCACCTTATGCCAGCGTTAGCTGTTTTGTGAGATTCAAGGAAAACTATGAGTGAAGTAGAACAATGTAATAGTCGGAACATCCCACTACCAATTCAACGAGAAGTCCGTCAAAGGTGTGGCTTTGGCTGTGTTATTTGTGGTTTACCGCTATATGAATATGAGCATATGGAGGAGTGGGCAGTAGTTAAGCGTCACGTAGCTGATGAAATTACTCTGTTATGTGATCAGCACCATAGGGAAAAAACTGGAGGGTTACTTCCAATTGAAGTCGTGCGAGCAGCAAATAACACTCCGTTTAATTTAAGAGAGGGTAACTCAAAGCCTTACAACCTACATTTCGCAGGAACCGAAGCAACTATAGAGATTGGTAGTAATAGCTTTACGTGTAAAGACAATGGGTATGGCACAGCGATGGTTCCTGTAAGCGTTGATGGCACGCCATTAATTGGTTTGATTCTAGCTGACGGTCATCTACTACTCAATTTGGTTGTATTCGATGAATACAACGCACCAGTGCTCCATATTAAAAATAACCAACTGATCTATTCAACTTCCCCGTGGGACATACAGTTAGTTGGCAAGAAATTAACTATCAGAGAAGCACATAAGAAAATTCTATTTGAAATTGAGTTTTTTCCTCCCAACCGTGTCGTTATTAACCGTGGGCGTCTGCTAAGAAATGGGGTTGAAATCTTAATAAGACCAAGCAACATTCTAGTGACAAACAATTCTACTTTATTAAGTGATTGCCATGCTCACAACTGCTATGGCGGTCTTATCATTGGCTATCATGAGAAACCCGTTGGTGGCTTTATGGCGCTGCAGAGTGTTCCAAGATACCTAGGTGATCGTACTGAGGCGTTGAAGTTTGAAAGAGAGTCACTTCAGCGAATGGAGTCATACAGCTAACAAAGGCATCAAGGTGACACGTTACACTCGGCAGTTTTGGTATGAAGTTCGGTGTGCTTGGTGAGTTCAGTGTCGGTGCACCTTATGCCAAGCGTTACCCGACTTGGTTGAGTTCTTTGTGCTTACTTTACTCCGCTGTCGCTGTGAGTTGGTCAATTCCAGATAAATCCGTATGCAGTAAGAATCGTTCGTCGTTCATAGCGGCTTCTTATTTTAAACGTCTCAACGACTTGCGTGAATGTTCGCTGATAACCGCGCCAACTTATCTATTTGGTTTTAACTATGATTCGGCAGTGGCGGTTGATGCTCCTCGTACTTACTCGTTCTTAAATTTCTCAGCTATTGCCGCGCCATTTTCGAGGATAGCCGCTTTCAATATTGCGGTTGGTGCGCTGGCAGGGAAGTGGTTACATTTTGGTGGTTGCTGTAAACCGTAAAATTGTGGGCGATGTTCGCGGCTTTAGTTTGGGCTGCCTTTTTATCAATATTGGCGAGCTTTTCTAGTTCATTTTTTCTAGGTAAACCATAGTGCTAACATCATCGTAGCCGCTATTTTGTGGGCAAACGCGCAGTGATTTTCGTGGTTATAGTTTTGAATTTGTCAGCCTTGAGTTGAGTGTTTGTCGCGCTTAATAAGCGCCGTTTTTAATTGCATTTCATCATGGCAGGCAAGCTGCTTTAGCCAAGTCGAACGGCCGGGTAACAAAGGCATTAATGTGACGCCTGACACTCGGCGGTTTTGGTYTGANGTGTATTTGGTTTAGTAAGTTCAGCGTTGGCGCACCTTATGCCAAGGCGTTACCCGACTTGGTTGAGTTCTTTTNGTGTACYTAACTCCGCTGTCGCTGCGAGTTGGTCAATTCCAGATAAATCCGTATGCAGTAAGAATCGCTCGTCGTTTGTAGCGGCTTCTTATTTTTAAACGTCTCAACAACCTGCGTGAATATTCGCTGGTCACCGCGCCAACTTCTGTATTTGGTTTTAACCATGGTTCGGCCGTGGCGGTTGATGCTCCGCGTGCTCACCAGTTCTTAAATTTCTCAGCTATTGCCGCGTCATCGTCGAGGATAGCCGCTTTCAATATCGTGGTCGGTGCGCTGGCAGGGAAGTGGTTACATTTTGGTGGTTGCCGAAACAAATAGAATCACGGGTGTTGTTCGCGGCTTGAGTCTGGGCTGCCTTTTTATCCGTATTCGCGCACGTTTCTGGTTTATCTTTTTTAGGTAAACCATAGTGCTAACTGCATCGTAGCCGCTATTTTGTGGGAAAACGCGCAGTAATTTTCGTGGTTATAGTTTTGAATTTGCCTGCCTTGGGTTGGGTGTTTGTCGCGCTTAATCAGCGCAGTTTTCAATTGCATTTCATCATGGCAGGCAAGCTGCTTTAGCCAAGTCGAACGGCCGGGTAACAAAGGCATTAAGGTGACGCTTAACACTCGGCGGTTTTGGTTTGAAGTGTATTTGGTTTAGTAAGTTCAGCGTTGGCGCACCTTATGCCAAGGCGTTATGCCCGTATAGGTTCTTATTGAGGTAATATGGTAGTGAAGGTAGTTGATGCTTTAGCTAAAGCATCAAAGGTTGAAGATATTGCTGCACCATTTGTTTGGACTGTCGGGATAGATGTTGATCACAAAGAAATTGTTCAAATAAAGAATTTAACAAAAAAAAAGAAAGTTTGGGTGGAAATCCTTAATGGGACCGATAACTTTATTAAAAATTATAATGATAGAAAAACTATATCCATTAAATCAAGCGATAAAACATTAATTGCTAGTGAATGGTATCGAAAATTACTAGGGTTAGATAAGAACCAGATAAACAAGATAGAAATTAAACATAGTAAATTTCCACTATTTATTAAAACATTTCTAGCGGCAAAATCTCATCCTGATACTAATGTTCGATTGGCAACATACTTAGCAATTCTGTCGGTTATTCTCGGTGTTATTGGGGCAGTTCCGGTGATTACGGGACTTGTGATGTCAAGTGAAAATGAGAATAAAAATAATTATTTCATTTATGAGCCAGCGGGTAATAGAACAACCGTCGAAGCTGTTAAATATATAGCAAGTGTTAGTGGGTTTAAATCAGGTGATTATCATTTACCTGAATATGATTGGAGTGTAATTGAAAATGCTATAAATAGTGAAGATGCTTTATTTATTATTGCGTCAGGTTTTACTGATCCTCAAAAAGTTAAAGTTGGTAATTCATGTGATAATGAATGCTTAGCTAATAAAAGGGCTGTAGAGGTAAATAAGAAATTAAATTCACTTCTTATTTCACCTAAACCTATTTTCAATATGGAAAATGGATTAGATGAAGGGGTCAAATTAGTTGATACCCAAGTCAGTAAGTATTCAACTGAAAGGAAGGTAAAAATCTACATTGGTATGAAACAGGCATAACAAAGCAATCAAGGGTGACCCGTTACACTCGGCGGTTTTGGTATGAGGTTCGGTGCGTTTTGTTAGTTCAGTGTGGGGCACCTTATTGCAGGCGTTACTAGACTAGGTTGAGTTCTTTTTGTGTACTTAACTCCGCAGTCGCTGTGCGTTGGTCAATTCCAGATAAATCTGTATGCAGTAAGAATCGTTCTTTGTTCATAGCGGTTTCTTGTTTTTAAACGTCTCAACGGCTTGCGTGAATGTTCACTGGTAACCGCGCCAACTTCTGTATTTGGTTTTAATCATGGTTCGGCCGTGGCGGTTGATGCTCCGCGTACTTACTCGTTCTTAAATTTCTCAGCTATTGCCGCACCATTTTCGAGGAATGCCGCTTTCAATAATGTGGTCGGTGCGTTGGCATACCTGTGGTTACATTTTGGTGGTAGCCGAAACAAATAGAATCGCGGGTGTTGTTCGCGGCTTGAATCTGGGCTGCCTTTTAATCAATATTGCACGCGCTTCTGGTTCATCTTCTCTAGATAAACCATAGCGCTTACTTCATCGTAGCCGCTATTTTGTGGGTAAACGCGCAGTAATTTTCGTGGTTATAGTTTTGAATTTGTCTGCCTTGAGTTGAGTGTTTGTCGCGCTTAATCAGCGTACTTTTTCATTTCACTTCATCATGGCAGGCAAGCTGCTTAAGCTAAGTCGATAGGCCTAGTAACAAAGGCATTAAGGTGACGCCTGACACTCGGCGGTTTTGGTTTGAAGTGTAATTGGTTTTGTAAGTATTGCGTTGGCGCACCTTATGCCAGCGTTAGTTGCACTTAGTCGTGGAGATATATGATAAAGAGTTGGGTTCGGTATGCAGATATCGAGGAAAAGCGAGACGGATATTATATTGAATATAGCCCAGTATTTACTGGACAAGAATTTGCAACATTAGTCGTTTATATTCATGATTCTACGCTAAAGACGCAAATAGACACTGTCTTAGAAAGCGAGCTAAGAGTGTGGGCAACAAAGTTTCCAACTCCTATTCTAGCTATGGCAAAACTTCTAGTTAAAGGAGAGTGGGAAGTTATAGAAATTGGGAAAGAATATTCGATATTAGCATATATTAAGGGTGAAAAACTTATTCGGTATAAAGACAATAAGCATGAACCGAACAAGCCTAAGTTTGACCTATCTAAAGAACAACTTTCCAAAATCTACGCTGGGCTTTCTTATCATACTCTAGAAGACGTTATTCAAAAGCAGGATAAACAAGCCAAAGGGCGTAAGTTGTTACTATTAATGTTAACTTTTTGGTTTTGCGTTATCCCTGCATTAATTGCATATCTAGGTTGGTCAAGTCAGTTTTTTTCACTTTTAGCTTTAGGTTACAGTTGGTTTAAGGCTTATCAGAAAGCAATGGAGCTTTGGGGTAAAAAGAAAAAATCTCCCCGTGAGTTAGCAAAGGAAAAAGATAATCAAGAGAAAGAACATCACCATTATCACTGTAAGCGTAATCCTGAAGCATTTATGAGGCTTAAAGCTGAAAACTTCAAGGGTGATGAGATCGAAAAAAATCAAAACAAAGTAGATAGTATGTGCAACTAACAAAGGCATTAAGGTGACGCCTGACACTCGGCGGTTTTGGTTTGAAGTGTAATTGGTTTTGTAAGTAACGCGTTGGCGCACCTTATGCCAGCGTTATGTGTTTTTCTTAATTATCAATGGTATAATTTATTTCGAGTGAGCTTAAGGCACTACACGGTGTGGAGCAGAATCCTAGCAATTTTCATCTAAACGAGCTTAACCATTTATTTAGAGGAGTAATTGTTATGGTAAAACATGTGCTTAACAAAGTCGGTGTCACAACCGCCCTAGTCACGATAGGGTGGCTATCGTTTTTTTCTTCGTTCCTAATCAACGATTTAACTTGGGTAGTATTTCTACAAACGATTGCTAGGGTTCTGCCTTAAGCTTACTTAATGGGGTTAAAATGAACTGTAAAATCAATAGGTTCAAAACCTTACTGCAACAATCTTACTCTCAATTACCATCTCACGAATTTAGAAAGTTCAAATACTTTCCCAAGGCTTGCTGTGTATTAACAAGTCATTTGTTAGCCCGATTCTTAATCAGAGAGTTGTCGTGTAATAACGTAAACGTTGTTCACGGTGAGCGCCCTGACGGGTTTTGGCATTATTGGGTTGAGACTGACGGTAAAATAATTGATATAACAATGCGGCAGTTTGAAGAACCGCTTGAGGATATCATTTTTGGTGATAGTAGCTGGCATTCTGAATGTACCATATTAGAAAAGTGGTCAGCTAAATGGAGTTTTGATGATGTTGATGAAGGTGCAGATAGTGCAAGTAAGGCTGCTCTAGAACATGCATACCAACAAGTCATGGCCTCTTTTTAATTCACTAATATCAAACACATAACAAAGCAATCAAGGTGACCCGTTACACTCGGCGGTTTTAGTATGAAGTTCGGTGTGCTTTGTTGGTTCAGTGTGGGGCACCTTATTGCAGGCGTTACCCGACTTGGTTAAGTTCTTTTTGTGTACTTTACTCCGCGATCGCTGTGAGTTGGTCAATTTCAGTGAAACCCGTATGCAGTCAGAATCATTCGTCGTTCATAGCGGCTTCTTATTTTTAAATGTCTCAACGACTTGCGTGAATGTTCGCTGGTAACCGCGCCAACTTCTGTATTGGGTTTTAACCATGGTTCGGCCGTGGCGGTTGATGCTCCGCGTACTCACTGGTTCTTAAATTTCTCAGCTATTGCCGCACCAGTTTCGAGGATAGCCGCTTTCAATATTGTGGTCGGTGCGCTGGCAGGGAAGTGGTTACATTTTGGTGGTTGCCGAAAGAAATAGAATTGTGGGCGTGGTTCGCGGCTTTAGTTTTGCTGCCTTTTAATCAATATTGGCGAGCGTTTCTGGTTCATCTTTTCTAGTTAAACCATAGTGCTAACNTCATCGTAGCCGCTATTTTGTGGGTAAACGCGCAGTAATTTTCGTGGTTATAGTTTTGAATTTGTCAGCCTTGAGTTGGGTGTTTGTCGCGCTTAATCAGCGCAGTTTTTAACTGCATTTCATCATGGCAGGCAAGCTGCTTTGGCCAAGTCAAACGGCCGGGTAACAAAGGCATTAAGGTGACGCTTAACGCTCGGCGGTTTTGGTTTGAAGTGTATTTGGTTTTGTAAGTTCAGCGTTGGCGCACCTTATGCCAGCGTTACCCGACTTGGTTCAGTTCTTTTTGTGTACTTAACTCCGCAGTCGCTGTGCGTTGGTCAATTCCAGATAAATTCGTATGCAGTAAGAATCGTTCTTTGTTCATAGCGGCTTCTTGTTTTTAAACTTCTCAACGACTTGCGTGAATGTTCGCTGGTAACCGCGCCAACTTCTTTATTTGTTTTAGCCATGGTTCGGCCGTGGCGGTTGATGCTCCGCGTACTCCCAGTTCTTAAATTTCTTGGCTATTGCCTCGCCATTTTCGAGGAATGCCGCTTTCAATATTGTGGTCGGTGCGTTGGCAGGGAAGTGGTTACATTTTGGTGGTTGTAGTGACAATGTAACTTTGTTGGTGTTGTTCGCGGCTTTAGTTTGGGCTGCCTTTTTATCAGTATTGGCGAGTGTTTCTGGTTCATCTTTTCTAGATAAACCATAGTGCTAACTTCATCGTTGCCGCTATTTTGTGGGTAAAGGCGCAGTAATTTTCGTGGTTATAGTTTTGAATTTGTCTGTTTTAAGTTGGGTATTTGTCGCGCTTAATCAGCGCCTTTTTTAATTGCATCTCATCATGGCAGGCAAGCTGCTTCACCCAAGTCAAACGGCCGGGTAACAAGGCCATTAATACGACCACCAACGCTCGGCATTCTAGGTTTGAATCGGCAGTGGTGTTTTCGGTGGTCTATCAAC
>NZ_JAKJSO010000003.1:0-6515 GCF_050337045.1 Photobacterium kagoshimensis
GCTGTGGCGGTTGTGACTAGGTGTTTAAAATGTTCTTAAACTTCTCAGCTATTGACGCGCCATCATCGAGGAATGCCGCTTTCAATAGTGTAGTCGGTGCGCTGGCAGGGAAGTGGTTACATTTTGGTGGTTGCCGAAAGAAATAGAATTGTGGGCGTGGTTCGCGGCTTTAGTTGGGCTGCCTTTTAATCAATATTGGCGAGCGTTTCTGGTTCATCTTTTCTAGTTAAACCATAATGCTAACTTCATCGTAGCCGCTATTTTGCGGGTAAACGCGCAGTAATTTTCGTGGGTATAGTTTTGAATTTGTCTGCCTTGAGTTAGGTGTTTGTCGCGCTGAATCAGTGCTGTTTTTAACTGCCTTCCATCATGGCAGGCAAGCTGCTTCACCCAAGTCGAACGGCCGGGTAACAAAGCCATTAATACGACCACCAACGCTCGGCATTCTAGGTCTGAATTGGCTGTGGTGTTTTCGGTGGTCTATCAACATGTTCGTAATACGTTGTGGCGTATTATGGCGAGCGTTATATCAATTTAAGGAGTATGTCATATGCCTATGATTCCGGCATTTTGTGATAGTTGTGGTACACCCTTCCCATCAGGGATATTTGTAGAAAATTGCCTTCATATGACAATGACAGGGAATCGTTCTGGACCTTGCCCTAATTGTGGTGGAATGGGTAGTGTTCCTGATGGTGTCTTCAATATTGTTGGTAATGCAATTGAAATACTAAATGCTCCAATAAGAACGGTTGAACAGTTAAAACGTTATGCTCAGGTACTAGATGAAGCCAAGGAACAAAAGTTATCAAGAGAAGAAGTCAAACAGAAAATTGATGAAGAAGTTCCCGAATTTTCCTCAGTAAGTCAGTATCTTCCTAAAAACCGTTCAGAACTCTATGCCTTCCTTGCATTGATTATTTCGTTTTTAGCTTATGTTACTCCTTTATTAATGTCTGACGATGGCATGTCTGAAACTGAGGTTGAAAGTCTAATTAATAATTCTGTTCAACAAATGCTGATGCAGCAAGAAATTGACATGTTAAAGCGAGAAAATCAGCGCTTGAAAGGTTTTGAGTTTTCTACACCATCCAGAAACTCTGAGTGTTCGTGTGGTTCTAATAAAAAATATAAGCAGTGTTGTGGTCAATTGATATAACAAGGCAATCAAGGTGATGCGTTACACTCGGCGGTTTTGGTATGGAGTTCAGTGCGCTTTGCTGGTTCAGTGGGGCACACCTTATTGCAGGCGTTAGGCGAGTAGGAGTAATTAGTGCTTTGTTCAAATTGTTTTAATGATGAAGGGTTACGAATAAGTGCTGATGAGATGGGCACTGAAAATAATGACTTATGTAACTGCTGCAATTCTAGAACAGGGAAAAAATTAGACCATGACGCAGTTATAGATTTAGCACATCGTTTTTTTGTATGGGGGACACTACATCGTTGTGAGTACGGTGCTGCACCGGTAGTTCAGTTCAACAAACACCAAGAAACCAGTATTAATGTATCGTCATGGCTAAAAAAAGACGTTCAGTTACTTAGTGATAAACTCGGTGTTGGCTTTTTTCATTATGGGCCAAGATTTTGGATGATAGGAGAAATTGAGCCTTTAAAAGATCTCCAAAATATTCAATATCGACAATCTATAATCATGCGCATATTTGATGAGTATCCATCGTTGATTCTGGACTCGAATGATAAGTTTTATCGTATACGTAAAGCACCCAATACACCGAATGATTTCAAAGAATATGATAGTCCTCCTATTAAGTATTCAGGCACTGGTCGTTTAGATACTACTGAATTGTCGATTTTATATGGCTCACAGGATCTTCAAGTTTGCATACATGAATGCCGTGTAACCGCTGAAGATGAATTATATGTCGCAACATTGAAACCAGAGCGAAAATTGTGTTTTCTTAACTTGTCTGCACTAATTAAGGAAAAGTGTACTGAGTTTGAAAGCCTTGATCTTGCTGTACATATGCTCTTTCTTGCTGGTAAACACTCTTATGATATTACGAGAGATATAAGTGTTGCAGCAAAGGAAAGAGGCTTTGATGGTATTGCTTTTCCATCATATTTTAGTTTGCTCCGCTCAGGGGGGATGCCATTTGATACGACATTTGGACTTTCTCATAGACGCATACCTGAATTACAGGAATTTGAGCAAAGTAAAATAGTTCCGAACTTAGCAGTATTTGGTTCCCCTATTTCTCAAGGTGATATAAGTGTTGCAAGTATAAACAAATTATTACTGCATCGCGTGGAGTATGGTGTTCATTTTGGGCCTGTAGAGTCGTGATACTCGCCTAACAAAGGCATCAAGGTGACGCATTACACTCGGCGGTTTTGGTGTGGGGTTCAGTAGACTTGGTGAGTTCAGTGTTAGCGCACCTTATGCCAAGCGTTACCCGACTTGGTTGAGTTCTTTTTGCTTACTTAACTCCGCTGTTGCTGTGAGTTGGTTAATTCCAGATAAATTCGTATGCAGTAAGAATCGCTCGTCGTTTGTAGCGGCTTCTTATTTTTAAACGTCTCAATGACTTGCGTGAATATTCGCTGGTAACCGCGCCAACTTCTTTATTGGGTTTTAACCATGGTTCGGCCGTGGCGGTTGATGCTCTGCGTACTCACTTGTTCTTAAATTTCTCAGCTATTGCCGCACCATTGTCGAGGATAGCCGCTTTCAATATTGTGGTCGGTTCGTTGGTAGGGAAGTGGTTACATTTTGGTGGTTGCCGTAAACATTCTAATTGTGGGCGATGTTCGCGGCTTTAGTTTGGGCTGCCTTTTTATCAGTATTCGAGCCGTTTTTTGTTCATCTTTTTTAGATAAACCATAGTGCTAACTTCATCGTAGCCGCTATTTTGTGGGTAAACGCGCAGTAATTTTCGTGGTTATAGTTTTGAATTTGGCTGCCTTGGTTAGGTGTTTGTCGCGCTTAATCAGCGCAATTTTTAATTGTATTTCATCATGGCAGGCAAGCTGCTTAACCCAAGTCAAACGGCCGGGTAACAAAGGCATTAAGGTGACGCTTAACGCTCGGCGGTTTTGGTTTGAAGTGTATTTGGTTTTGTAAGTTCAGCGTTGGCGCACCTTATGCCAAGGCGTTATGCCATCACAAGCATACCAAATCCATGTAATTTGATGTAGAATCTAAATTATTGTTTTGAGGTGGAAGTATGAAAGATTTTATAGAAAATTTAGGGTCCGGTATCTTTGTTCTTCTTTTTATCGGGGGATATTTCCCTATAAATATGATTTTGTCATTTGCATATGGCGATAAGTTAGATGTAGCTATCTCTTTTGTTGTCCCATTCTACGGCTATTTTGTAATGTTATGTAATTAGGTGAAGGTAATGAGAAAGAATATTGTATTGATTATCTTCTTGGTTTTCTCATCATCAGCGTGGTCTACTCCTAAATCGATGGTAGAAAGAGAAGGATACCAAGAATCTTTAAAGTTATTAAAACGATTTGGTCGTGAAGAGATTATTAAAAATTTAGTAAAAGTGCAAAGAGATCAAATTGATAAATTTGGTGGTGAACTGGATAGTTATACAAATGTTGTAGGTATTCAGGGAGATGATGTAGGAGTTACCCAAACAGTAATACTTAAAGTGGCAGAAATGCTTAGTGATATAAATCCTCTATTAGAGAGTAAAGGGAAGGATAAGCTAACCAAAGAAAGCTTTAGTTTGTTTCTTTATGAAGGAGGGTATATTTATCAGCAACAAGTGATGATGCTTTGTTCTAAGCCATCTACAAGAGCATTGATTGATCGTAATATAGTTTACTCATCAAAATATTATGATAATAAAATGAGATATATTACGGAGATTTCTGTCGATAAATCTGTTTGTCTAAAGAACGATTGATGTATATGAATTCGGCCGGCATAACAAAGCCATCAAAACGACCACAAACACTCGGCATTTTAGATGCCGGGTGTTTTTGTCGGCGCTTGAATTAATGAGATAAAATTAACAATGGATTGTGGCGTTTTATGGCGAGCGTTAGGTTTCAGAGTTGCTACATCATCTTCCACTTAAGTGCGAATTGCCTCGAAAAAGTGTAAGTTGGATCTTGGTGTATAATTGTAAGCTGCTAGTGTTCTCTATTTTAAGGAGAACCTTTCGATGGCTTCATGCAAAATAAATTTAGCATCGGTACAAAAAGATATTGATGACAATCTGAAGTTGATGAACTTACCAACAACAAAAACAGTAGCGGGTTCAGCTGCTCTCGCCTGGGCTATGATCGATAGAATTGATAAAGCCATGGCCATCTCAGGAGGTGCTGCTCAACCTATCAAAATGTCGGTTGTTGCGCGTACTGGTACAGTTGGGGCTGGTTTGTATGCTTCATTTTGGGCAGGCGCTGTAATAGGTAGCACTGCTAGGGCTATATACAAAAATACTGATTGCACACATAGTCAAGTGATGGCATTTGCAAAAGGCAGTGGTGTGACTGGAAATTGGCTTCAAACAACTTATGCTAGGTACCCGGAGTTACTAAATGGCTGATAAGCTTAAGCTGGTTGCTGTATCAATTCTTGTCGTCGTTATCATCTTATTGTTATCAAATGTATTTGGCAGCAATGCTATTTTTCTAGCAATCATTACTTTATCAATATTTGAAACCTTAAGGCGAATTTATATAAGGCTTAAAAATAGCAAAGATAAACCTTAATAGAACAGACGCTACTGTATTTAATCAGTAGTGTCTGTAATCACACGATAGAAACCTAACAAAAACATCAAGTTGACGCGTTACGCTCGGCGGTTTTGGTATGGAGTTCGGTGCACTTGGTGGGGTAGTCGTGGCGCAACTTATGTTCGGCGTTACCCGACTTGGTTGAGTTCTTTTTGTTTACTTTACTCCGCAGTCGCTGTGAGTTGGTCAATTCCAGATAAATCCGTATGCAGCTAGAATCGTTCGTCGTTTGTAGCGGCTTCTTATTTTTAAATGTCTCAACGACTTGCGTGAATGTTCACTGGTAACCGCGCCAACTTCTGTACTTGGTTTAACCATGGTTCGGCCGTGGCGGTTGATGCTCTGCGTACTTACTCGTTCTTAAATTTTTCAGCTATTGCCTCACCATTTTCGAGGGTAGCCGCTTTCAATATTGTGGTCGGTGCGTTAGCAGGGAAGTGGTTACATTTTGGTGGTTACCGAAAGGAATATAATTGTGGGTGTTGTTCGCGGCTTTAGTTTGGGCTGCCTTTTTATCAATATTGATGAGCGTTTCTGGTGCATCATTTCTAGGTAAACCATAGTGCTAACTTCATCATAGCCGCTATTTTGTGGGTAAACGCGCAGTAATTTTCGTGGTTATAGTTTTGAATTTGTCTGCCTTGAGTTGGGTGTTTGTCGCGCTTAATCAGCGCAGCTTTCAACTGCATTTCATCATGGCAGGCAAGCTGCTTAACCCAAGTCAAACGGCCGGGTAACAAAGGCATTAATGTGACGCCTGACACTCGGCGGTTTTGGTTTGAAGTGTATTTGGTTTTGTAAGTTAAGCGTTGGCGCACCTTATGCCAGCGTTACCCGACTTGGTTGAGTTATTTTTGCTTACTTTACTCCGTTGTCGCTGTGCGTTGGTCAGTTCCAGATAAATTCGTATGCAGTAAGAATAGTTCGTCGGTCATAGCGGCTTCTTGTTTTTAAACGTCTCAACGACTTGCGTGAATGTTCGCTGATAACCGCGCCAACTTCTGTATTTGGTATTAACCATGGTTCGGCCGTGGCGGTGATGCTCCGCGTACTCACTAGTTCTTAAACTTCTCAGCTATTGCCGCACCATCATCGAGGAATGCCGCTTTCAATGTTGTGGTCGGTGCGTTGGCAGGGAAGTGGTTACATTTTGGTGGTTGCCGTAAAAAGTCTACTTGTGGGCGCTGTCCGCGGCTTTAGTTTGGGCTGCCTTTTAATCAATATTGCACGCGCTTCTGGTTCATTTTTTCTAGGTAAACCATAGTGCTAACATCATCGTAGCCGCTATTTTGTGGGTAAACGCGCAGTAATTTTCGTGGTTATAGTTTTGAATTTGTCTGCCTTGAGTTGGGTGTTTGTCGCGCTTAATCAGCGTACTTTTTCATTTCACTTCATCATGGCAGGCAAGCTGCTTAACCCAAGTCAAACGGCCGGGTAACAAGGCCATTAATACGACCACCAACGCTCGGCATTCTAGGTTTGAATTGGCTGTGGTGTTTTCGGTGGTCTATCAACATTATCGTAATGCGTTGCTGGCGTATTATGGCAAGCGTTATGCGATTAAAAGTTAAGCAATAATTCCTCAAATTAAAAAAGAGTAAGTGGTTTGGAAAAAGATATAATAGTTGATTATGATGAAAATATTGAACTGTATAAACAGTTTTCAAAAGCAATGGAGTCCCTTTTAAATATTTTATTGAGATCCTCATCCATCACACCTCATTCAGTTAGTGCTAGAGTTAAAGAAAGGACTAGCTTAATTAAAAAAATAGTAAAAAAAGATAAATATAGTT
>NZ_JAKJSO010000004.1:0-8097 GCF_050337045.1 Photobacterium kagoshimensis
CACTACAACCACCAAAATGTAACCACTTCCCTGCCAACGCACCGACCACAATATTGAAAGCGGCACTCCTCGAAAATGGCGAGGCAATAGCCAAGAAATTTAAGAACTGGGAGTACGCGGAGCATCAACCGCCACGGCCGAACCATGGTTAAAACCAATACAGAAGTTGGCGCGGTTACCAGCGAACATTCACGCAAATCGTTGAGACATTTAAAAATAAGAAGCCGCTATGAACAACGAACGATTCTTACTGCATACGAATTTATCTGGAATTGACCAACGCACAGCGACAGCGGAGTTAAGTACACAAAAAGAACTCAACCAAGTCGGGTAACGCCTGCAATAAGGTGTGCCCCACTGAACCAACAAAGCACACTGAACTCCATACCAAAACCGCCGAGTGTAGCGCATCACCTTGATTGCCTTGTTAGCAATTTCTTTCGATGCACTCTAGCTCAAACATATTTTCGAGTTCATCATTTTCAGAACTAAATATCGCCAAATTCACCCCAGAACTATTTTTCACACTCGGATATCTTAACCCCAAAATATTCTCTCCAGAATCATTACGGAACTTATACCTAAAATACTCAGATACAATCTGAGTTGGTACATAATCAACATGTTCTTTACCATCCTTTTGAACAGGAGCAATCAGATCCTCAACAAAAGAATAAACAAATGAAATGTGATGCTTACTATCATATTTATCTGGTTCAAAAACGCTCGGGATACTTGGAAGCTCGACAAAATCTATAACTTGAATGTCCACTGTTGAGCGGAACTTACCTATTGACCAATAAGATGCTGTATCAACAACTTCTTTTTCCGCTGTTTCTCGATCCGATGCTAAATAAAAATATGAAATACCAGCGGGATTCATCCTACCTGCACTAGCTATACCAACTGGAGGAACACCAATATCAGAAAAAGTACTGTATGTTGTCTCAGCATTACTACTTACACGAACTCGATAAAAGGTAGAACCAGCAGGAATCACTTTTAATAACTGTTCAGATTTACACACATTGCTAAGAGCATCTAACATACTCGCTATCGGGATATAATCAGGTCTACCAGATAAAAATTCATCTTCAGGTTCAGCTAAAAAGAGGTAACGAGTTTTAGTTAAAACTTGTTTTTTGAAACTATTCCAACCGCAAGATAAAGTGCTTAATGGGTCCTCAATTGACCAGTCATTATCTACATGAGACACAAGATATTGACTAGGGTCAGAGCTTTCACATAAATCCTCACATAGCTCACCAGACCAACCTGGATCAAATTCACCAATTATTTCGTATATATTTGTTTCTTCTTCTAACCATTCTTTTTCAACGCGCGGCATATCTGTATCTTGAGCGTCTGCATAATATTTATAGATAGAGTCATATATACGCGTCATCACGATATCATAAGGAGCGGCAATAACTTCACCATCCTCATTTTCTTCACCGCAATAACAACATGACACTGAACATAAATTTGCATTCACTAACTTTTGTAATGCAGAATCAATTACACATTCAGAACAAATAAATTTATCTAACCCACTTAACTGTGGAGTTTCCCACCTTGAAATCATTAACTCTGAAAAATGACCCATCTATAAGTTCCCCCTAAATTGCTAACGCCTTGGCATAAGGTGCGCCAACGCTGAACTTACTAAAACAAATACACTTCAAACCAAAACCGCCGAGCGTTAAGCGTCACCTTAATGCCCTTGTTACCCGGCCGTTTGACTTGGCTAAAGCAGCTTGCCTGCCATGATGAGATACAGTTGAAAGCCGCGCTGATTAAGCGCGACAAACACCCAACCCAAAGCAGACAAATTCAAAACTATAACCACGAAAATTACTGCGCGTTTACCCACAAAATAGCGGCTACGATGAAGTTAGCACTATGGTTTACCTAGTGAAGCCACACCTTACATTTGCGATAAAATTGATAACAACGCAGCCAAACTAAAGCCGCGAACATCGCCCACAATTTTACTGCTTACGGCAACCACCAAAATGTAACCACTTCCCTGCCAGCGCACCGACCACATTATTGAAAGCGGCTATCCTCGATGATGGCGCGGCAATAGCTGAGAAATTTAAGAACTGGTAAGTACACGGAGTATCAACCGCCACAACCGAACCATAGTTAAAACCAAATACAGAAGTTGGCGCGGTTATCGGCGAACATTCACGCAAAACGTTGAGACGTTTAAAAATAAGAAGCCGCTACAAACGACGAATGATTCTTACTGCATACGAATTTATCTGGAATTGACCAACTCACAGCGACAGCGGAGTTAAGTACACAAAAAGAACTCAACCAAGTCGGGTAACGCTCGCCATAATACGCCACAACGTATTACGATAATGTTGATAGACCACCGAAAACACTAAAGCCAATTCAGACCTAGAATGCCGAGCGTTGGTGGTCGTTTTGATGGCTTTGTTATGAAGTTTATCAGGCAGTTAAACTACTTATTCCACATAAAAACTGTATACCAACTCATTATGCTGGCAGTATAATAAAAACAACACACATAATAACATTGTTTTGGATGGCAAATGAGTAATAACAATGAGTACTTAGCTTCGGCTTTAAAAAAAATTCATAGTAAAAATGAAGATTTCATTATATTAGGTCTTACTGGTCGTACTGGCAGTGGGTGTACAACTGCTGCAGAAGTGCTAGCAAAGCCAATAGAAAAAATACAGCACAGCCTTTACAGCGGTGACAATCCGAAAGATAACTCACAAAGAAAAGAAAAAATCATAAGAAAGTACTTTAACCAAAATTGGCAACCATTTTTACACTTACGTGTCAGTTCTATACTGACAATGATGCTATTAGAGATAGAAGACTCTGGCCAGTTGCAAACTTTCTTAACAAAAAATAGTAAATTTGTAAGAACTTCCGACATTGACTTTCTATTAACGAGTTCAATTGATTTAAAGAAACAAAAAAACAATTGTACTGCAGAAGAGTTTTACATTGACTATTTAACCACCTTAACTAGTCAAATAAGAAATCAACTTGAAGAAGCAAGTTTCATAAAACTTTTCCAATTGCTTGGTAAAAATGCAAGAAGGTCTGGTTCTGTAATAGTAAGTGATATTAAAAAAGGTGCCTTCTACACTATAGCTGAACAAACAAACAAAATAATAAGCGCATTAAAAAAAGGTAATGATGTACTAGGTAAGAGTACCTATGTAAGTATTGATGCTATTAGAAATCCATTGGAAGCAAGCTATTTTCAAGAACGCTTTGCATCATTTTACTTACTTGCGGTTTCATGTAATGAAAAAACAAGGAAAGAAAGACTATCTCTTAAAGGGTTATCTACTGATAGTATTAAAGAAATTGATGAGAATGAATACTCAAGTCTCGATTTTGACGACCAAAAAAGTTTTACAGATCAAGACTTGCAAGGATGCCTGCAACGTGCTGATATCTATGTAAACAGTAGTAGAATTGAAGGATGTGAAGACACATTAGAACAACTTTCAAATCAATTAATTAAGTTTGTTTGTCTAGCTCAAAAACCCGGACTTATAACACCCTCACCAGAAGAACGCTGCATGCAGATGGCTTATACTGCCAAACTGAATTCCGGCTGTTTATCTCGACAAGTAGGAGCAGTTGTAACTAAAAATAATTTCTCTATAAAGGCTGTAGGATGGAATGATACTCCATATGGACAAGTGCCATGCAACCTCAGAAACGTTGAAGATTTAGATAAAAATATTGACGAGGATGCATATAGTCCATTTGAACGTGAAAACACTAAGTTTAAACAGCAAGTAAGAACAAAGTTAATCAAGTTTAAGTTAATTGAAGATAATGGTTACAACCACTCGTATTGCTTTAAATCAGAATACAACACCTTAAAAAATGAAAAAAATCAGGTACACACAAGATCGCTACATGCGGAAGAAAACGCCTTCTTGCAAATTTCTAAAGATGGAGGTTCTGGTGTTGAAGGAGGATTCCTCTTCACTACAGCGAGTCCGTGTGAACTATGTGCAAAAAAAGCTTACCAACTGGGGATGACCAAGATCTTTTATATTGACCCATACCCTGGTATCTCTATGGATCATATCCTAAGTTCAGGTAAAGCTGAGAAGCAACCAGAAATGAATCTCTTTAAAGGCGCCATTGGCAGAGCTTTCCACAATTTATACACGCCTATTACAGCTTACAAAGATGAGTTAAACGCCCTACTCTCATAATGATCGTACAATTCGTGGCCTGAAAGTCAGGCTACGAACTTAGTAAAACTTCATAACGCTGGCATAAGGTGCGCCAACGCTGAACTTACAAAAACAAATACACTTCAAACCAAAACCGCCGAGTGTAACGCGTCACCTTAATGCCTTTGTTACCCGGCCGTTTGACTTGGGTTAAGCAGCTTGCCTGCCATGATGAAAGGCAGTTAAAAAATGCGCTGATTAAGCGCGACAAACACCCAACTCAAGGTAGACAAATTCAAAACTATAACCACGGAAATTACTGCGTGTTTACCCACAAAATAGCGGCTACGATGATGTTAGCACTATGGTTTACCTAAAAAAGATGAACCAAAAACGAGCGCGAATACGGATAAAAAGGCAGCCAAGACTAAAGCCGCGAACAACACCCACGATTCTATTTGTTTCGGCTACCACCAAAATGTAACCACAGGTATGCCAACGCACCGACCACATTATTGAAAGCGGCATTCCTCGAAAATGGTGAGGCAATAGCTGAGAAATTTAAGAACGAGTAAGTACGCGGAGCATCAACCGCCACGGCCGAACCATGGTTAAAACCAAATACAGAAGTTGGCGCGGTTACCAGCGAACATTCACGCAAGCCGTTGAGACATTTAAAAACAAGAAGCCGCTATAAACGACGATCGATTCTAACTGCATACGGATTTATCTGGAATTGACCAACGCATAGCGACTGCGGAGTTAAGTACACAAAAAGAACTCAACCAAGTCGGGTAACGCTGGCATAAGGTGCGCCAACGCTGAACTTACAAAACCAAATACACTTCAAACCAAAACCGCCGAGTGTCAGGCGTCACCTTAATGCCTTTGTTACCCGGCCGTTCGACTTGGCTTAAGCAGCTTGCCTGCCATGATGAAATGCAATTAAAAACTGCGCTGATTAAGCGCGACAAACACCCAACTCAAGGCAGACAAATTCAAAACTATAACCACGAAAATTACTGCGCGTTTACCCACAAAATAGCGGCTACGATGAAGTTAGCACTATGGTTTACCTAAAAAAGATGAACAAGAAACGCGCGCCAATACGGATAAAAAGGCAGACCAAACTAAAGCCGCGAACAACACCCACAATTCTACTGCTCACGGCAACCACCAAAATGTAACCACAGCCATGCCAACGCACCGACCACAATATTGAAAGCGGCAATCCTCGAAAATGGCGAGGCAATAGCCAAGAAATTTAAGAACTGGCAGTACGCAGAGCATCAACCGCCACGGCCGAACCATGGCAAAAACCAAATAAAGAAGTTGGCGCGGTTACCAGCGAACATTCACGCAAACCGTTGAGAAATTTAAAAATAAGAAGCCGCTATGAACGACGAACGATTCTAACTACATACGGATTTAACTGGAATTGACCAACGCACAACAACAGCGGAGTTAGGTAAACAAAAAGAACTCAACCAAGTCGGGTAACGCCTTGGCATAAGGTGCGCCAACGCTGAACTTACTAAACCAAATACACTTCAAACCAAAACCGCCGAGCGTCAAGCGTCACCTTAATGCCTTTGTTACCCGGCCGTTCGACTTGGCTAAAGCAGCTTGCCTGCCATGATGAAATGCAATTGAAAACGGCGCTAATTAAGCGCGACAAACACCCAACTCAAGGCAGACAAATTCAAAACTATAACCACGAAAATTACTGCGCGCTTACCCACAAAATAGCGGCTACGATGAAGTTAGCACTATGGTTTACCTAGAAAAGATGAACAAGAAACGCGCGCCAATATTGATAAAAAGGCAGACCAAACCAAAGCCGCGAACATCGCCTACAATTTAATTGTTTACGGCAACCACCAAAATGTAACCACTTCCCTGCCAGCGAACCGACTACAATATTGAAAGCGGCATTCCTCGATGATGACGCGTTAATAGCTGAGAAATTTAAGAACTGGGAGTACGCAGAGCATCAGCCGCCACGGCCGAACCATGGTTAAACCAAGTAAAGAAGTTGGCGCGGTGACCAGTGAACATTCACGCAAGTCATTGAGACGTTTAAAAATAAGAAACCGCTATGACCGACGAACGATTCTAGCTGCATACGGATTTGTCTGGAATTGACCAACTCGCAGCGACAGCGGAGTAAAGTAAGCAAAAGAACTCAACCAAGTCGGGTAACGCCCAATTAAGGTGCGACAACGCTATAACACCCAAACTAAACCATTGCGCCGTAAACACAAATTTCAAACCGGAGTGAAGTCGCCAAGCGTTAGGAGTCACTCTTAAATTGTTTGTTAGAAGCACGTTTTCGAATAAATCACCGTACTATCGAGTTCGCCTGATGGCAAACGCCTTGCATTAACTAGCTGCCCTTCAAGCCCATAGCCGCATCGCTTTGCAACCGCCTGACTCTTTAAGTTTGTAGCTGCCATCTTAATTTCTACTCTCATGGCACCTTTATCATTAAATGCATACTGTTCTACCAAACTAATAGCTTCAGTTATGTAGCCAGAGCCTACCTTTGACGTTTGCAACCAATAGCCAATTTCAAAATACGGCACGGATTCATCTCTAACGATAAAACCCACAGCACCAATAAACGATCCCGTTTTCTTTTCGATAATGTTAAACCAAAATTCTCCTGAAAAATTGGAGAAATTGATCACAGCTTCCTGAATATTTTGCTCAAGAGCTTTCTTCGTTAAAGTATCTGAAACCCAAGGCAAAAATTCAGAAAACTCTGACCTACACTCATCAATAACTGTATACATAGCATCGATAAAATCTAATGACGGAGCTACTAATTTGAGCCTTTCACTTTCCATCAAAACTCCTATGTTAGGTCGTGCTTATAACGCTCGCCATAATACGCCAGCAACGCATTACGAACATGTTGATAGACCACCGAAGACACCATAGCCAATTCAGACCTAGAATGCCGAGCGTTGATGGTCGTATTAATGGCCTTGTTACCCGGCCGTTCGACTTGGCTAAAGCAGCTTGCCTGCCATGATGAAGTGAAATTAAAAACGGCGCTGATTAAGCGCGACAAATACCTAATTCAAGGCAGACAAATTCAAAACTATAACCACGAAAATTACTGCGCGTTTACCCACAAAATAGCGGCAACGATGAAGTTAGCACTATGGTTTACCTAGAAAAGATGAACCAAAAACGAGCTCGAATACTGATAAAAAGGCAGCCCAAACTAAAGCCGCGAACCACGCCCACAATTCTATTTCTTTCGGCAACCACCAAAATGTAACCACTTCCCTGCCAGCGCACCGACCACATTATTGAAAGCGGCATTCCTCGATAATGGTGCGGCAATAGCTGAGAAATTTAAGAACGAGTAAGACGCAGAGCATCAACCGCCACGGCCGAACCATGGTTAAGACAAAGTACAGAAGTTGGCGCGGTTACCAGCGAATATTCACGCAAGTCGTTGAGACGTTTAAAAATAAGAAACCGCTATAAACGACGAACGATTCTTACTGCATACGAATTTATCTGGAATTGACCAACACACAGCGACTGCGGAGTTAAGTACACAAAAAGAACTCAACCAAGTCGGGTAACGCCCTGTTAAGGGTAAGCGTCTAATTAACCACACATTCTAATTTCAGCAAGCCTTTGTCATAGTTTCTCCAGCCTAATGGAGGAACTATGACACAATCAGAAAAGCACCAACATTGGACGGCCATTGTTTTCAAGCAACAAGAAAGTGGCCTTTCCATTCCACATTTTTGTAAAGAGCACGACATCAACTACGCCACTTTTCACTACTGGCTGAAAAAGCTCAAGCAAACCGACGATGAACAAGTAGCTCACCAAGTGGTCATGAATGATCCCCCATCTTTCAGTGGGGAAATGGTTGTCGTGC
>NZ_JAKJSO010000005.1:0-24172 GCF_050337045.1 Photobacterium kagoshimensis
AAACTGGATGTTCTCCACGTCTGTTGAAGGTGCCACTGCGAGTGCTAACTTATATAGCTTAGTAATGACGTGTCGAGCGAATAACATCAACCCATATTACTACTTCGCGCACTTGTTCAAAGTGCTGCCAACGCGTTCACCTCAAGATGATCTTACCGATCTTATGCCATGGAACTTTGACATCAATGAGACCGAATAAGGCCTCACTGCTTAATTAGACGCTTACTGTTAAGGTGTGAGCAACGCAATACAGAAGCCGCTGCAAACCACCTTAATCACTCAAATCAACGCATAGCAAAAATGCCACGCGTTGCGAATCACTCTTAAACAGTTTGTTAGGTGCGTCTTCCAGCCTGTTCCGTATTGATGTTTTCTTTCACGACTCTTGCCGGATTACCTACTACGACTGTATTTTCAGGGACGTCTTGGGTTACAACGCTTCCCGCGCCTACTACAGCACCAAAACCAATGCTTACACCTGGTAAAACAACCACATTAGCTCCAATCCATACCTTATCTGCAATATAGATTGGCTTTGCAAACTCTTCATAGGTATACCGAGTTGCAGCATCAATTGGGTGACCGGCTGTACACAATGTTACGTTCGGACCTATCATCACGTAGTCGCCGATAATAACCTTGCCACAGTCTAAAATGACACCGTTGGTGTTCATATAGAAATTTTTACCAACTTCGATGTTGTAGCCATAGTCACAGAAGAAGTTTCCATTTAATTGAGTCGTTTGGTCAGAGCGACCAAAGAGGCTTTGGATTAAGTCGTTTTTCTCTACGGAATCAAAGCACGAACTAATTTGATGGCACAGTTTGGCAGCTTTGAGTCTATCTTCAGGTAAACCCTCTGAATCAGGATTATACAACTCACCGCTAATATGACTCTTTTCTCTGTTACTTAGTGCTTTCATTTATATACCTAACTTATTGAAGATTGCTCAAAGCACCTAACGCCCTGCCATAAAACGCCAGCAACGCNTTACGACAATATTTAATTRACCACCGCAAACACTAAAGCCAATTCATAYCTAGAATGCCAAGCGTTGAGGGTCGTTTTGATGGCTTTGTTATGCGCTTGCAGATCTCATCCAATATTTACTCTTATTAGGAACTCGACTGATACGCTTGCTCTTTATTAGCTCGTTAATAACACGAGTAAAATCTGATTTAGACAAAGGCAATATGCTTTGCAATTCAGTTGAAGTTTTGGGTGTGTGTAATAATGACAATAGTTGTTTCTCAGGTGAGTTTGACTTCTTTATATTTACAACGTTGTCACCTATATCTTCCTCAAGAGGAAAAGTACTATTAGCACCAACCAATTCGCACTGAAACCTAAAAGCATGAAGCAAAGATTGGTCTTTCGAGTAAAGCATTATTTCTGTCATTGATATTTCCCTAACAGTCATTTGACTTAATAATCTAGCTAAAGAAGCTATGATATAAAAGTCAGCTTGATTTGAGTTTTGAGGGTAGCCACCAAGAAAGTGATACATTTCTAACTCACAATGCTTTTTTACGGTTTCATCATTAGAAAAGACTAGAACTTTATCTAAAACAGAAACATTAATGTCATCTAAAGGTTTTAATCCTACATTTTCTGCATCAACAAAAATTACTTTCAAAACTATCATTAACCTACGTGGAATTAGGTTATTAAGARAGCATATTCCGACTTTGCATAATATGACTTTTCTCTCACTTTTCGACTCTGGTGTAAGCACTTAGCTTTAGCGCATAACGCCTGCAATAAGGTGTGCCCCACCGAACCAGCAAAGCACACCAAACTTCATACCAAAACCGCCGAGTGTAACGCATCACCTTGATTGCCTTGTTATGCGTATGAATTGTGAAGCTACATATTGTATTCAACATACATCTTATGATGAACAATCAAAATACTATAACTCATTGAGTCTCCAGCTAACTTCCACATAACCATCAATGTTTTTCTTACTGAGTATCAGTAGATCAACATGTTTTCCATAAGCATCTCGTGCATACCATTCTGACTGAATAAGTAAATCTTCATAGCCATCCTGAGTAAAATCTCCACGAGCGAGTAAAGTAAGATACACTTCATCCTGTGTCGTCAATAATTTGAAGGTATTCTCATTTTCTATCGTAACTTTAGTTTTTTCATCATAAGAAAGAAATGATTCACCTTGCTTTCTTACAAAATCACTATAATTAATAAACGGCGTAATAGCCGCTGGAAGTTGATAGATGAATTCAGAATCAATCTCTTGAGGGAAGTTATTGCCTTGAGAATCTACAGCAGTAGCAAATTTATCTATTGCAATACATGAAGTCAAAAGAAGTTTGAATCGATAATAATCATAGTCAGCAACAGTAGCAATATCAATTTCGCCTGCCTGCTCACATGTTTTCACTACTAAATTTTCAGTTGTAAGCAATGTGTACTCGTAACCATTCAAACTAACAACATTATCTGATGTTTTTGAAAACACAAACCCCGGGAAATACTCCTGAAAAAGTATTTTTTCAAACATGCTTGTATTAGCAGTGCATGCTAACAAAAACATAGAGCACAAAGAAATAGTTAATAATGTTTTCATAATAATCAGGTCGTAGACTTAGGAGCTTCTGAAGGTTTAGTTTTTGGTACGGGCACAGAATTAAGCAACTGTTTAACGTACTGATTACGCGCTGAATTTACATCTGGCCGATTAGATTCAGTTGCTGCTTTTTTCCAATCTCCATCTTTTAATGCACTATTGAATTTTTTAAAAATATTGACAATTTTCGTTGCACCAAGATTGAAAATCATATCAAACAGAGCTAATTGTATATTTTTATGCAATTTATCAAAATCAGCTGTATACCCATTGGATTTTTTATAAATATTGCTAAGTTCAGAGTAAAAACTATTAATATGCTTATCTCTCTGACTATTGATATCAATATCTTTCATAACTAATTTTGTATGAGATTTAAAGCTACGCGCTCCATATCTCTTGCCATATGGGAGCTTGGAAATATTATCGTATTCTTCTTGTTTTTCAAACATAGTTGCAACTTGAGAAGGTAAGTTGTTTTTGGTTTTATATAGTCTTACTGTTGCTATAGCATTTCGGCTAGAAATAAGGTGTCCCACACCAATTGTGACTTTTCCTTTTGTATCTAAGTATAGGTGATTAGAGCGACCTTCATATTGCTCTATTTTCTTAATAACCTCTTGTTTTACATTTTCTGCTAATGGCATTGATTATTCCTTATTGTCAGTTATGATTATCACAAACAAATATGCACCATTAGAGTATCAAGATTATAGATACCTGCGGCAGTAGTATCTCTATAACTTGAGAGACATTTCGCATAACGCTGGCATAAAGTGCGCCAACGCTGAACTTACAAAACCAAATACACTTCAAACCAAAACCGCCGAGTGTCAGGCGTCACCTTAATGCCTTTGTTACTAGGCCTATCGACTTAGCTTAAGCAGCTTGCCTGCCATGATGAAAAGAAACTAAAAACGGCGCTGATTAAGCGCGACAAACACCCAACTCAAGGCAGACAAATTCAAAACTATAACCACGAAAATTACTGCGCGTTTACCCACAAAATAGCGGCAACGATAAAGTTAGCACTATGGTTTACCTAGAAAAGATGAACCAAAAACGAGCGCCAATACTGATAAAAAGGCAGCCCAAACTAAAGCCGCGAACAACACCCGCGATTCTATTTGTTTCGGCTACCACCAAAATGTAACCACAGGTATGCCAACGCACCGATCACATTATTGAAAGCGGCATTCCTCGAAAATGGTGAGGCAATAGCTGAGAAATTTAAGAACGAGTAAGTACGCGGAGCATCAATCGCCACGGCCGAACCATGATTAAAACCAAATACAGAAGTTGGCGCGGTTACCAGCGAACATTCACGCAAGTCGTTGAGACGTTTAAAAACAAGAAGCCGCTACAAACGACGAACAATTCTTACTGCATACGAATACATCTGGAACTGACCAACGCACAGCGACAACGGAGTAAAGTAAACAAAAAGAACTCAACCAAGTCGAGTAACGCTCGCCATAATACGCCAGCAACGCATTACGAACATGTTGATAGACCACCGAAAACACCACAGCCAATTCAAACCTAGAATGCCGAGCGTTGGTGGTCGTATTAATGGCCTTGTTACCCGGCCGTTCGACTTGGGTGAAGCAGCTTGCCTGCCATGATGAAAGGCAATTAAAAAAAGCACTGATTAAGCGCGACAAACACCCAACTCAAAACAGACAAATTCAAAACTATAACCACGAAAATTACTGCGCGTTTACCAACAAAATAGCGGCTACGATGAAGTTAGCACTATGGTTTAACTAGAAAAAATGAACCAGAAACGCCCGCCAATATTGATTAAAAGGCAGCCCAAACTAAAACCGCGAACAACGCCCACAATGCTATTGCTTACGGCAACCACCAAAATGTAACCACTTCCCTGCCAACGCACCGACCACAATATTGAAAGCGGCAATCCTCGATAATGGTGCGGCAATAGCTAAGAAATTTAAGAACTAGTAAGTACACGGAGTATCAACCGCCACGGCCGAACCATGGTTAAAACCCAATAAAGAAGTTGGCGCGGTTACCAGCGAACATTCACACAAGTCGTTGAGAAATTTAAAAAAAAGAAGCCGCTATGAACGACGAACGATTCTTACTGCATACGGATTTATCTGGAATTGACCAACTCACAACAACAGCAGAGTTAGGTAAGCAAAAAGAACTCAACCAAGTCGGGTAACGCTCGCCATAATACGCCACAACGTATTACGATAATGTTGATAGACCACCGAANACACTAAARCCAATTCAGACCTAGAATGCCGAGCGTTGGTGGTCGTATTGATGGCYTTGTTAGGCAGCTCTTTCATCTTGGTACATCGGAAGCTGATCTGAAACTTGCGAANAAATAACATCAAATGCGCAGCGAAAAGACATGCATATATCAACACCTTCGGAAATCCCGCTCAAACTTTTATATGAAGCAATAAGGGACGGATTATATTCTTTATACATTTGAAGCAAATTAAACTGTGAACTCACTGAAAGTGGGTATAGCACATCTATCCAACTTTGAAGCAAATTCAATTTTTCATCTATGCTATAACCATCTTCCGTTAATCCATACTTATCCCATAAATTATAAAGTGTCTTTTCCTCAACCAATATCCTCTTGAACCGTTGTCCTTCAAGTAACCTATGGTTTCGTCGATATTGTTTTTTATATGAATAAAACTTTATTAGTTTGTGGCACATATAAAAAGGGGAAAAGCAGACAGTTACCATAGTGATAACACTAGATAACAAAAAATATAAACAAAGGTTTTTAACACTTTTATCAACTAAATTTACTTTTGATTTCCAATAGCCTGAAACCATTCCACTAAAACTTAACGTCCCTAACATAGCCTGATTTTTGTTCATCTTTATATCTATGCTTAAATTCCTACACACATCTTCTTTATACATTGCGTAACCTGATGTACAAAAACTAGCTAAGTAACTGACAAACAGCCCTATCAATAACGATCTCAAAGAACATAAGCATACAAAACAACCTAACACCACGTCAAACCAATATCACCAAGTAGTTCTAAACCAGACAACTATTTTGATGAGTAAACATCGCTGCCTAACGCCTTGGCATAAGGTGCGCCAACGCAGAACTTACAAAAACAAATACACTTCAAACCAAAACCGCCGAGTGTAACGCGTCACCTTAATGCCTTTGTTACCCGGCCGTTCGACTTGGCCAAAGCAGCTTGCCTGCCATGATGAAAGGCAGTTAAAAAATGCGCAGATTAAGCGCGACAAACACCCAACTCAAGGCAGACAAATTCAAAACTATAACCACGAAAATTACTGCACGTTTACCCACAAAATAGCGGCAACGATGAAGTTAGCACTATGGTTTACCTAGAAAAGATGAACCAGAAACGCTCGCCAATATTGATTAAAAGGCAGCCAAACTAAAGCCGCGAACAACGCCCACAATTCAATTGCTTACGGCAACCACCAAAATGTAACCACTTCCCTGCCAGCGAACCGACCACAATACTGAAAGCGGCAATCCTCGAAAATGGCGAGGCAATAGCTGAGAAATTAAAGAACTGGTAAGTACACGGAGCAACAACCGCCACGGCCGAACCATGGTTAAAACACAATAAAGAAGTTGGCGCGGTTACCAGCGAACATTCACGCAAGTCGTTGAGACGTTTAAAAATAAGAAGCCGCTACAAACGACGAACGATTCTTACTGCATACGAATTTATCTGGAATTGACCAACTCACAGCAACAGCGGAGTTAGGTACACAAAAAGAACTCAACCAAGTCGGGTAACGCTCGCCATAATACGCCACAACGTATTACGATAATGTTGATAGACCACCGAAAACACTAAAGCCAATTCAGACCTAGAATGCCGAGCGTTGGTGGTCGTATTAATGGCCTTGTTACCCGGCCGTTTGACTTGGGTTAAGCAGCTTGCCTGCCATGATGAAATGCAGTTAAAAACTGCGCTAATTAAGCGCGACAAACACCCAACTCAAGGCAGACAAATTCAAAACTATAACCACGAAAATTACTGCGCGTTTACCCACAAAATAGCGGCAACGATGAAGTTAGCACTATGGTTTACCTAGAAAAGATGAACCAGAAACGCTCGCCAATATTGATAAAAAGGCAGCCAAACTAAAGCCGCGAACAACGCCCACAATTCTATTTCTTTCGGCAACCACCAAAATGTAACCACTTCCCTGCCAGCGCACCGACCACAATATTGAAAGCGGCTATCCTCGACAATGGTGCGGCAATAGCTGAGAAATTTAAGAACTGGTATGTACGCAGAGCATCAACCGCCACGGCCGAACCATGGGTAAAACCAAATACAGAAGTTGGCGCGGTTACCAGAGAACATTCACGCAAGCCGTTGAGACATTTAAAAACAAGAAGCCGCTATAAACGACGAACGATTCTAACTGCATACGGATTTATCTGGAATTGACCAACGCACAGCGACAGCGGAGTTAAGTACACAAAAAGAACTCAACCAAGTCGGGTAACGCCCAATTAAGTAGTGAGCAACGCTACCACTAAACCTAAATCATTGTACCGTAAACACTAAAGCTGACTGAAACCGAAAATGCCGAGCGTTGCGAATCTGCTTGAATTGCTTGTTAGCTGTTGTGGTTGATATAGTCACCTAATATTTTGATGGCTTCAATACCATCGTGAACTGGCAACTCGTTGTAGTTGAGCCCTTGCTCTATAACCCGATGTATAATTGTTCCCTTGCCAGCACCAAACCGAGGGTGAACATGAGGATTTCGCATTAACCGTAGAGCTGTCAGCTTAGTTCCCATTACTTCATCAATTACGTCAACTTCGCGAGCTTTGTCTATTAGCTTAGCAAAACCCTTGGTGCATACCGATTCGTGCTCGGTCAAAACAAAATAATTTGCTAGACAGTGCTCAACAACAAGTTGACATAGCAAAATGCAAGCTATGAAATTCCCTTGGACAAAACTACTTTCAATTTCATGCAACACAAAGGGGTCAAGACCACCAGAGAACATCATATTGTCGCGGTGCAAATCAACAACATGATTACGGAAAAACGCTTCTCTCTTCTCTGGAGAGTCGTAGTCCTCATACTTTTCTACCCAATCCAACTTACAACCTCCTGAGACAGCTAACGCCAGCCATAAGGTGCGCCCCATCGAACTCACCAAGCCAGCTGAACTTCAAACCAAAACTGCCGAGTGTAGAGCGTCACACTTGATGGCCTTGTTAGGCAACAATTATTTATGTTACCTACAAACATTCACTACATATTAAGCTTAAGCTATTGCTTCATGATTTCTTATAGATTTTATCGTGAAGTAATAATAAACATAGGAAGATGCAAGTATCAAATCGATCGCGACGATTAAATACAGTAAATTTATTATTTCATGATTTACTAAATAATGAATTGCAACCATTGCCCAAACAAAACGAACAACACCATTAAATAATGCAATTTCAATACGCGATGACACATTCTTAGATGCATAAATGAGTATAATTCCAACAAGAAATAATGCTAAACCAGCAGTATTGAGAAATAGCATATTCCCTCCATCACTTGGAGGGATCCAATCATTACCGCCAAGCCCAAGGAAGGTATTTAACCAATTAAACAAATTAATATACGATTCATGTAGAAATGGCATTGAGAATGGAAATGCAACAACACAATTAAAAACACCGCCCCCCATAACCCAACGTTGCGCAGCTCTTTTACTATCCATAATAATCTAACAACCTCCTGTAAATTTAACGCTCGTTGCCTAACGCCGCATTAAGGTGTGAGCGACGCTTGGCTATACTTGAGCGAAGCGAAACTGCCAAGCGTTGCGAATCACTCTTAAATGCTTTGTTAGCCGTTTTCATCACCATATAATTTGTCGAAATGAACATACAGAATTGAGTTTACTCGTTCTATCCAGTCCAACACCTCAATAGGGTAGCCATCAATTCCAATATGCTCTAACCACAACCTATAAGGTCTATTGCAAAAAGTTAAAGTCGTCGCCATATATCGGATATCTGGCGGATGGTAAAAAGGAAATGGATCGTATGTATGATCTTCATTCCGAGCTAAGCACCAGTCCAATGAGTCATTCCACGATGCATGAATTGACTCAGACATCATCCCAAATGTGTAAGTATATTGTTTGGGGTCTTCAACCTCTTTGAATATTTCAAAGAAATTCTTACCTTGAAGCTTCCAGCGGTTTTTCTTCTGTGTAGAGAATGAATCGCGATCAAAGCCTTCAATATCGAGCTTATCCATCACGGATTGATAAATACGCTTCCCTGCTTTAGTCTCAAAAAAAGGATTACCATCATCGCACTCTCGAAGGATTCGTAAGCGATCTTTATATGACACTTTCCTATAATCCTCTATAACTTCAGAATTTGACTTCAATAGAAAGCTAGCAGTAACCGCTGACTCAAGCAAAGGACGCTCTAGCACACTAATTATTTCAGCGTTCTCAACCGCATAATAACTAACGATTTCTTTCATTAACTTCCACACCTTTACCAGTAAACCGATAATAGGTGCATCATCCAAAGAGTAACCTGAAGGGTTTCTTTCGATGTTTTTGACTCTCGTCAGACAGTCATATATTTCCGCAACATCTCGATAAAAGATCGTTGCAAGTTCATTGATGTCTTCTAAAGAACCTAATCTAGACGAAATAAAGCTAGGCTCGTATTTTTGTAAAATTGCCTCGAACTCTTCCAAAGACTACCTCGATAGTTATCAAAATGGCTAACGCCCGCTTAACTTGCTGCCAACTGCACCGAACTCAAACAGACCACCGTAATCACTGAAGCCAAACCGCACCAAAAATGCCACAGGTTGGCAGTCAGGTTTAAGCGATTGTTAGGCACCATTTGCCCTCATGTTAAATTCGTCAGCTAAGAAATTGGCATTCTTTATATACTGACGTGCTGTTGCAGTGGTTATATCTGAGTCAGTCGCATGTACTGCCTTATTACGCAATAAACGTAGCTCTTGATGAGCGGTTTGGAATGCGTCGATATCTAAGTTTCTTTCTCTAGCGAGCTTGAACAGACCTTGATGTGACATATCTTGAGAAAACCCTTTGGCAATGCAAAAGGCGCTAGTTGCCTTTTGCACTTTCAGCCATGCTTCCAAAACTGCAGCTCTAGGCGATGTTTCAGCTAAGTCTTCAAGAGCCACTGTTGCCTCTGCAGTATCAGTACCGATCTTAATTTTCTCACTTTGCTCAAACGAAACTAATTTTTCTAACCGTTCTTGAAATTCTGCTTCTATTTCACCGTACTTAAACTTAGATACCCGTCCAAGTAACTTTCCCATAGGCTCTTTCAAGATCAGTACGCATAGGAGAACTGTTATTGGCCATGCAAGGGAATCGATTATTGATGCTACAAATTCGAGTGTCTTCATATAACTATTTTCCTACGTACTACTCTGATAGTGCCTAACGCCTTGGCATAAGGTGCGCCAACGCTGAACTTACTAAAACAAATACACTTCAAACCAAAACCGCCGAGTGTCAGGCGTCACATTAATGCCTTTGTTACCCGGCCATTCGACTTGGGTGAAGCAGCTTGCCTGCCATGATGAAATGCAATTAATAACTGCGCTGATTAAGCGCGACAAACACTCAACTCAAAGCAGACAAATTCAAACCTATAACCACGAAAATTACTGCGCGTTTACCCACAAAATAGCGGCTACGATGAAGTTAGCACTATGGTTTACCTAGTGAAGCCGCACCTTACATTTGCAATGAAATTGATAACAACGCAGCCAAAACCAAAGCCGCGAACATCACCCACAATTCTACTGTTTACGGCAACCACCAAAATGTAACCACTTCCCTGCCTGCGCACCGACCACAATATTGAAAGCGGTATTCCTCGATGATGGTACTGCAATAGCTGAGAAATTTAAGAACTGGGAGTACGCAGAGCATCAACCGCCACGGCCGAACCATAGTTAAACCAACTACAGAAGTTGGCGCGGTGACCAGCGAATATTCACGCAAGTCATTGAGATGTTTAAAAATAAGAAGCCGCTACAAACGACGAACGATTCTTACTGCATACGAATTTATCTGGAATTGACCAACTCACAGCGACAGCGGAGTTAAGTACACAAAAAGAACTCAACCAAGTCGGGTAACGCCTGCATAACACGTTTGCTACGATACAGACCTAACTGAATTTTAGCGCCTTAATCACTGAAACTAAAGGCAAACTGACAACGCCGAGTGTAGCAAATCGTGTTGATGCATTTGTTATGTGCGTACTGACTATAAATACCTTAGCACTTTCCCGTATGTCCCAGATAACTCTTGACCTAAATCCTGAAACATAGCTAGCTCACTAGAATAAGATGAATGCAGATTAGATTCAGCTGCTACAAATACTTTAGGATATATATAGTCTTCGAACTGATCGGCTGTAATGTCAACGATCACGTCTTTTACTGTAACCCAAGCATGACTACCCATATTACCTATCGTGCCCGAAATAACTGAGACGTCCTCAATTCCTTTGTCTTTCAGATAAGTAGCCAACATTTGAGAACTATTCAAGCACTGTCCATGGGGAAATCTAGCTTTGAAACCATATGTTGAAATCGACGTATCACTAGCGATTAATCTATCGATAGCATCTCTAAACTCGGTTGCTAATTGCTCCAAATTATCCATTTTTCCCTCCAAGCACATAACGCCTTGGCATAAGGTGCGCCAACGCAATACTTACAAAACCAAATACACTTCAAACCAAAACCGCCGAGTGTCAGGCGTCACATTAATGCCTTTGTTACCCGGCCGTTCGACTTGGGTTAAGCAGCTTGCCTGCCATGATGAAGTACAATTAAAAACTGCGCTGATTAAGCGCGACAAACACCCAACTCAAGGCAGACAAATTCAAAACTATAACTGCGAAAATTAACTGCGTGTTTACCCACAAAATAGCGGCTACGATGAAGTTAGCACTATGGTTTACCTAGAAAAAATGAACCTAAAACGCTCGCCAATATTGATTAAAAGGCAGCCCAAACCAAAGCCGCGAACATCGCCTACAATTTAATTGTTTACGGCAACCACCAAAATGTAACCACTTCCCTGCCAGCGCACCGACCACAATATTGAAAGCGGCATTCCTCGATGATGGAGCGACAATAGATGAGAAGTTTAAGAACGGGAAGTACGCAGAGCATCAACCGCCACGACCGAACCATGGGTAAAACCAAACAAAGAAGTTGGCGCGGTGACCAGCGAACATTCACGCAAGTCATTGAGACGTTTAAAAATAAGAAGCCGCTACAAACGACGAACGATTCTTACTGCATACGAATTTATCTGGAATTGACCAACTCACAGCAACAGCGGAGTTAAGTAAACAAAAAGAACTCAACCAAGTCGGGTAACGCCTTGGCATAAGGTGCGCCAACGCTGAACTTACTAAAACAAATACACTTCAAACCAAAACCGCCGAGTGTTAAGCGTCACCTTAATGCCTTTGTTACCCGGCCGTTCGACTTGGCTAAAGCAGCTTGCCTGCCATGATGAAATGCAATTAAAAACTGCGCTGATTAAGCGCGACAAACACCCAACTCAAGGCAGACAAACTCAAAACTACAACCACGAAAATTACTGCGCGTTTACCCACAAAATAGCGGCTACGATGAAGTTAGCACTATGGTTTACCTAGAAAAGATGAACCAGAAACGCTCGCCAATACTGATAAAAAGGCAGCCCAAACCAAAGCCGCGAACAACACCCACAAAATGACTGCTTACGGCAACCACCAAAATGTAACCACTTCCCTACCAACGCACCGACAACAATATTGAAAGCGGCCATCCTCGATAACGGCGCGGCAATAGATAAGAAATTTAAGAACAAGTAAGTACACAGAGCATCAACCGCCACGGCCGAACCATGGTTAAAACCTAACAAAGAAGTTGGCGCGGTTACCAACGAACATTCACGCAAGTCATTGAGACATTTAAAAATAAGAAGCCGCTATAAACAACGAACGATTCTAACTGCATACGGATTTAACTGGAATTGACCAACTCACAGCAACAGCGGAGTTAAGTACACAAAAAGAACTCAACCAAGTCGGGTAACGCCTGCAATAAGGTGCCCCACACCGAACCAACAAAGCACACCGAACTCCATACCAAAACCGCCGAGTGTAACGCATCACCTTGATTGCTTTGTTATAAGCCTACAGCATCGCAAAAAAGACACGATCCAGATTCACCGGCTATTGTAAAACCTCTACAACCAACACACGACACACACAATAATTAAAAGCTAGAACCACAAACAAAACAAATACAACAAAAATAATTAACAGATGAATTAAAAAAAAGCACAAACCTAAGCCAAGGCAACCAATCAGAGACTGTTTTAGTTGCTTAAAATCAGCACAATTTATTACCCAGTTTAGTTTCCGATTGATATTCAAGTTGAGCGCAACACAACCACTTGTTGGAAGCAAGGATATAGTTGTTCCATAATCAATGCCGCACTGTTCTTTTAAAAAAGTGTCTGATTGATTATGAACACTAGTCCCTTTGATCTTGGGTTTAGGAGCATCTGGTTTCAACCATAAAGCCTTATATAGCTCTTCAGCCTCAGTTCCTTGAAGGGCTGATTTACCAAAATAGACATACGCAATACCAAGTGCAAGCTTAGCTAAAAACCTAACATCAAAGTCTAGATTCATAGCAACCTGATTATTTCGCTCTTGCCCATTTGAACAATTTTCATGAAAGTAATCTATTCTCTCATTGTCTAATTCAGTTGCATCAGTAAAACCTATAGATTTAGGGTCGGCTCCTTGTATTTGTGTACACATTATTTTATCTACTTTCTTTCCACAAAAAGCGTCTTTGAATGCATACCATGAAATTTGAGGAGCTTTTAAAGTACGTTCAGAGAACATGAAATATGCTCTTGAACGCACTTTTTTTACTGTTCTTGGGTTTCCTCCTGAATACCAATACTTTTGTTCGTCATGAGGCCTAACCCAGAACACCTGTTCACCTAAAGGCCCTAACCAGTATTCGCAAACCTCATCATCTTTTAATTTAGGCGGCTTCAAATCGCTAATGCCCATACAGCGTAATGGAAGCCCGTTAGACAGTGTTGGAGAAAATAATGAATATGCAGTTTCATTTAAGTGATTAAACACCATAAAATCTTTTTCAAATGCTGCATCAACAAACAAACCGAGATTGCTATTACAATCTTTACAAACGTCCCTTGTTTTCAGATGATCTGGCGCTTGGCTACCGCCAAGAAACTGTGGAATTACATGCTCCAGGCTAAACTTATTGACTTCTTTATCTTGCCTGCAATAGATACAGTTCTTCATTATTACCTCGAAAAAATATAACGCTTGCCATAAGGTGTGCCCCACTGAACCAATAAAGCGCACTGAACTCCATACCAAAACTGCCGAGTGTAAAGCATCACCTTGATGGCTTTGTTAAGCAGCAATTCTATTGTTTGCGCTCTCTATCGTAATCTAACTTATTTTGTTGACCATCAAAATCAAAGCCTTAAACTTAAGGCAATATGAAACTTGGTACTATATAACATAATGAATACCTGTATTGAAGTTCTGTCTTTCGAACAACTGTCCGCTGTTTATGCGCGTCAAACTTCTGGTTTGATGGCTCAAACGTATGCGTGTGGCATCCGATGGAATGACGGAAAAGAAACCAAAGCTTTTGTAAAGCGGTTTAGCACTACCCGAACATTAGCTTTAGTTAACGAAGTAACTGGTTATATCATTGCGAAACATTGTGGTTTACCTGTTCCCCGATATGCTGGATTAATCAAGACTGCTCCAGAGCAGTTTGATGATGAATCAGAACAATATAGCAATTGGGCGTTTGTGGTCAGCAGCTTGGAAGGCTCTACACCTGGTAGTTTCTATGAAGTAGATGACATTCAGTCATGCACAACTTTGATGAACTTAGTCGCTGGTTGGGACAAAGTATCCGATGCCATCGCATTTGATGACTGGGTTGCGAACGAAGACCGACATTTAGGCAATATTATGGTCGCAGGTAAAAACCGCATTTACCTTTTTGATCATAGCAACCTCCCTATTACTCTTAACTGGCAAGCAAGCCAGCTAGACCCAAACCACGTGGCAAAAAGTATACTAACAAATAACCTCTATGCTCTTAACTGCACGCCACTGCCTGTAAAATCTATGGTAGCTCATGCTACTAATGCTCATGAAGAAGTTTATAATTGCATTAAACAGGAACTTTGCTACTGGTGGGACGTTCTTCTAGCTGAAGATCCCGAACGACGAGAAGCTCTAGAAAGATTTATAGAAACAAGAGCTACTTTAGGTAACAACCGTGTTTGTGAAAGCTTGAGAATGTTGGCATAAATGATGAAAACGTTAAACGATATTTTAAACTCAACATCTAGAACTACCAATGTTTCGGGTAACTGGTATCAGTTTCAGTGGACACCCGATATAACAACGGGAGAGTCTTTAAACATTGGCGTAGGCTTTAAAGAACATTCCGGCGAATTTAGCGTGCAAATGCTAGATTACTATGAGCGCATTAACTGCTTTTATGGCAAAGAAATGCAATTTCAACTTGAGTTGGCGTGTAACGTAGCTAGAGAACTTGTATTCAAGAAAGAACTTACTGATTCACACAACTTAACACCACAAATTAAACTAACCAAAAAAGGTTTTGCGCAAGGTAAAGATGCATCTGAAGTACTTGGTAATCTTTACAAAAACACAGTGCCATTAGGTAGAAAAGTTAGGAAAGTAGCAACAAATAGATTCTCATCTACATCTCGCGACGCTGTTTATAACAGCTTGAAGGAGAAACTAAAGATGAATCTTGACGTTACTTATTCTCTTCACGTACCTGAAAATCCTTACAAAACAGTCAGCGAAGGTAATGTAATACATAATTTGTTTTTGCCCTATAAAAAAACAAATGGTGTCGCAACATTAGTTTCTACTGCGTATTCCGATGTTCAACGAGTTAAATGTAACCTGTTTGATGGTTATCGCGATATTGATATCGCTTCAAACCATCTGAGAACAAAAGGAAACGCAGTATTTTTGATGCTGCCTGATGACTCTTTAAAACGAGAAACTCAGATCGAAATCGAAAATGAACTCGATAAATTTATCTGGCTACTCAAGCCTCACAATTTCCATGTCGGATCTCACGTCGAAGTCGACTCTCTAGCAGATGAAATTGCAGAGTGGTGTCAAAACAAGGTCGCGTAATCCACAAAGCCTGTAACCTCGTAGTTGAAGTTACAGGCTGCTGCTTAACGCTTGGCATAAGGTGCGCCAACACTGAACTTACTAAACCAAATACACTTCAAACCAAAACCGCCGAGTGTCAGGCGTCACATTAATGCCATTGTTACCCGGCCGTTCGACTTGGCCAAAGCAGCTTGCCTGCCATGATGAAAGGCAATTAAAAACGGCGCAGATTAAGCGCGACAAACACCCAACTCAAGGCAGACAAATTCAAAACTATAACCACGAAAATTACTGCACCCTTACCCACAAAATAGCGGCAACGACAAAGTTAGCACTATGGTTTACCTAGAAAAGATGAACCAAAAACACGCGCCAATACTGATAAAAAGGCAGCCCAAACTAAAGCCGCGAACAACACCAACAAAGTTACATTGTCACGACAACCACCAAAATGTAACCACTTCCCAGCCAACGAACCGACCACAAAATTAAAAGCGGCACTCCTCGAAAATGGCGAGGCAATAGCCAAGAAATTTAAGAACTGAGAGTACGCGGAGCATCAACCGCCACGGCCGAACCATGGTTAAAACAAATAAAGAACTTGGCGCGGTTACCAGCGAACATTCACGCAAGTCGTTGAGACGTTGAAAAACAAGAAGCCGCTACAAACGACGAACGACTCTTACTACATACGAATTTATCTGGAATTGACCAACGCACAGCAACAGCGGAGTTAAGTACACAAAAAGAACTCAACCAAGTCGGGTAACGCTCGCCATAATACGCCAGCAACGCATTACGATAATGTTGATAGACCACCGAAAACACCATTGCCAATTCAGACCTAGAATGCCGAGCGTTGGTGGTCGTATTGATGGCTTTGTTATGGCTACTTTTCTGAGCGTATGGTGTTCAATTTTCCCACGCTACCGCCAAGCAAAGTGTGTGATTTTCTGCTCGCACGCATGATATACCACCAAGTGCTTAACGATAAGAGCACTTTACTATTTTATTGTTAATAATCATATTGTTGATAGCTAACGTTGCCTTCAGAAATAGCGCTGCTTTCACGTTAGACAAATGAATATGATTTTTGCTGGATCGAGCAGAGATAACTCGCTGTGCGTTGTAGAGTGGAAGGGGAATCCGAATAACTGACGAGATTATGAAAGCCCCCCTTAACTGGCGTTGGGGAAGCAGTTGCTCTTGATAAGATGCTACTAAACAAACAGTTAAACATCAGCGAAGCTACCATAGAATTGCCAGCCTTATCGCTTTTTAACCTATGCAAATCGCTGCCAATATTTCAGATCATCGAGCTTCAAATACGACTATATTTTGTAGCCATAACGCCTGCAATAAGGTGCCCCACTCTGAACCAGCAAAGCACACCGAACTTCATACCAAAATTGCCGAGTGTAACGGGTCACCTTGATTGCTTTGTTATAAGCCTACGCATCGCACCAAATACACTTTCCATTTTCTTTGTTTATTTTAATTTCTCTGCAATCAACACACGACGCATTCAATATTTCCAAGCTATGTCCACAAACGAAACAATTATATGTGAAATTATTGTCAGATGATTTAATCAATGTGTCAATGTTATGCCGCTTCCACCGTTCAGCTTCATAAAAGTAGATTTGATTAAACTTCGCTTCACAGTAATTACACTCAAAAGATTTCGATTTAGGATTAAAACCAAAAAAGCGTTTCACATGGCTAGGAGGCAATGCATTTATTACTAATGATAGCTCTTCATGAACTTCAAAGTACCTATAACCCTCTAGTTCTTCTTTATCAAGTAATTGAAGATCATTACTAGGTAGTTTTGAGTGATATTCAAATCGTGAATCAATCCAACCTTGGCAACCAAAAAAGTATTCATGGGCAGTTAGAATAGCATTGGCTAACTCTGGAGGCTGAATAGAATTTTTAGCATTAACCGAATGAATTATTTTGTTTCGTATATTGCGCATTTGATTAAACCAAGTGGTAAAACCATCATCTAACCTTTCTTCTCTAAAAGTATTATGAATTTTAATCAAATCTTGAGCATCTATAGTACGAAAATCCATAAAACTTATATCAGTTTTATCAGCCTTCTTCGGCCAACTCCTTCCATCATTAGCAATTAGTATATATGGCGAAACATCAGCAATCCTTCCTTTGAGGAAGAACTCTACGGCTTGCTGTACTAGAGTGAATGCAGACATTAATACTGGCTTAGAGTGCTCTAAATACTTTAACTCAAACTCACTATCTGATGAAAATTCCAAATGCTCTTCGTATTCTTTTTGAAGCTGAACCAAGCTATCCCATGCTGAATGTATGAGAGAGTTACCCATCTGAAAAAAATCATCGCTACTTGGTACATCAAAAACCATTTTTACTTCCAAATTAAATATTTATCTTGGCTTATAACGCCTTGGCATAAGGTGCGCCAACGCTGAACTTACAAAACCAAATAAACTTCAAACCAAAACCGCCGAGCGTTAAGCGTCACCTTAATGCCTTTGTTACCCGGCCGTTTGACTTGGGTTAAGCAGCTTGCCTGCCATGATGAAATACAATTAAAAATTGCGCTGRTTAAGCGCGRCAAACACCTAACTCAAGGCAGCCAAATTCAAAACTATAACCACGAAAATTTCTGCGCGTTTTCCCACAAAATAGCGGCTACGATGAAGTTAGCACTATGGTTTACCTAGAAAAGATGAACCAGAGACGCTCGCCAATATTGATTAAAAGGCAGCCCAAACTAAAGCCGCGAACAACACCCACAGTTCGAATATTTGCGGCAACCACCAAAATGTAACCACTTCCCTGCCAGCGCACCGACCACAATATTGAAAGCGGCTATCCTCGAAAATGGCGCGGCAATAGCTGAGAAATTTAAGAACTGGTAAGTACGCGGAATAACAACCGCCACGGCCGAACCATGGTTAAAACCAATACAGAAGTTGGCGCGGTTATCAGCGAACATTCACGCAAGTCGTTGAGACGTTTAAAAACAAGAATCCGCTATGACCGAGGAACGACTCTTACTGCATACGAATTTATCTGGAATTGACCAACTCACAGCGACAACGGAGTTAGGTAAGCAAAAAGAACTGAACCAAGTCGGGTAACGCTTGGCATAAGGTGCGCCAACACTGAACTTAACAAGCCAGCGGCCTTCATACCAAAACCGCCGAGTGTAACGCGTCACCTTGATGCCTTTGTTAACTGAAAATTACAATGCACGTTTAGAGTTAGTAACAAAGCTTGTGTTTGATAAAGGTGATTTGTAATAATCCTCATCTAAAAATCTTAATAAGACTTTCAAATCAGACTTATTACTTGGGATTTTTATAACCTCATCACCATTTACATCAACAGTAACGAATGGAATATTGAATTCAGATGCAACAGCTTTCATAACATTTATAGGGACTAGCTCTAAAATATCACTCTGTTGAATCAATGATATTTTACGCCTAACCCAGCTATCTGATATTTCAATTAGGTTATCTACATCTGATACTTGGACAGCGTCACTTGAAGAAAATATTGTAATATCATCATTTGTTGCTTCTTTGTAATATTCGCTTAAATCAAACATTTGACGTGCCATAAAGAAGCTATGAAAACGCAGCTTACCACCTTCAAGAATCGCAGTTAACTTTGAATCAACAGTTAAACCAATACCTTCGATTTTCTTATATACATTCGCCGAGTGAAATATGGAAAGTCCATTCGTTGAGATAATACGTCTTCTATCGAAGTTTTGAAGCAATACCTTTACATCACCATTGCCATCTGAATAACCAGTAAATAGCGCCTTGATATCACCAAAAAAACTTTCTGTTGGTTCAACCACTTCCACTGAAAGTGGATTGGTAATTGCGTTAGATAAATTATCAATATCATCATAGTTATCAATAAATAACACTTCACCATCATCTGGCTTATATTTACCATCAAATGGTATTTGCTCTACTGACAAGTCAAAAGCAGCCTCCTGTTGTTGTAAATATGTTGTCAAATCATCCTGTACAGCAGAAGAAAGATCGAACTTCACAATACGTTTTGCAGGATCGCTTGTAAGTGCAAAAAGGTTAAATAACATTTACTTCTCCATAAGCATACTATTTGATATTAACTTGACTTCTTTGATTGTTTTAGGATCTCGTATATTTCTTTTTGATATTAATGTATATACAACACCACTATCAGACTCAACTTTATAAAACTTGTATTTCAATAAATACATTAATGGATGTGATGGTATATATGGCATAACCCACAGAGCAACCATTAACAACCCAAGAATTAGTGAGATTATTTCAAAGTTAAGCTCAACCATTCTCATAATTACTGGCGCAGTATATGCGGCTAAAAAAACGACAAGAAAATAATCTGTCGACTCCACCTTTTTCGCTTTAAAATTAACCGTTTCGCCCTGCTTTATTATCAACTTGAAAATCAAAGCGAATAGAATTAAGCCAAGAACAAACACCGACACTAATTGGTAGAACAACAAATCTGCACCAGATATGAAGTATCTAACAATAGCTAATGCTAATAATGTCGGAGAAAATGATGACAAGAATAAAATTGTCTTTAACGAGTTACGCATACTTCTCCTTTTCAGTTAACGCCTTGGCATAAGGTGCGCCAACGCNNNACTTACAAAACCAAATACACTTCAAACCAAAACCGCCGAGCGTTAAGCGTCACCTTAATGCCTTTGTTACCCGGCCGTTCGACTTGGTTAAAGCAGCTTGCCTGCCATGATGAAGTGAAATGAAAAAGTACGCTGATTAAGCGTGACAAACACCTGATTCAAGGCTGGCAAATTCAAAACTATAACCACGAAAATTACTGCGCGTTTACCCATAAAATAGCGGCTACGATGAAGTTGGCACTATGATTTACCTAGAAAAGATTAACTAGAAACGCTCGCGAATATTGATAAAAAGGCAGTCCAAACTAAAGCCGCGAACAACACCCACAATTTTACTGCTTGCGGCAACCACCAAAATGTAACCACTTCCCTGCCAACGCACCGACCACAATATTGAAAGCGGCTATCCTCGAAAATGGCGAGGCAATGGCTGAGAAATTTAAGAACAAGTGAGTACACGGAGTATCAACCGCCACGGCCGAACCATGGCTAAAACCAATACAGAAGTTGGCGCGGTTACCAGCGAACATTCACGCAAGTCGTTAAGAAGTTTAAAAACAAGAAACCGCTATGACCGACGAACGATTCTAACTGCATACGGATTTATCTGGAATTGACCAATTCACAGCGACAGCGGAGTTAAGTACACAAAAAAACTGAACCAAGTCGGGTAACGCCTGCAATAAGGTGCCCCTTACTGAACTAACAAAGCACACCGAACTCCATACCAAAAATGCCGAGTGTAACGGGTCACCTTGATTGCTTTGTTATAAGCCTGATTCAAGCGTCACACGGTCAGTGTCTACTCGAATTACTCCAAAATCACCCTCAACAAGTAATACACCGTCTTTCCATGAGATACCTTCAACCTCACCTAATGTTGGAAGCTCATGAAGTGTTGTCTTCTTAGCTGAAAGGCTTAATACCTGAAATTTAATATCTAATGGTAAAGAATTACGATTGCTCGCATATAATTTTACTCTTTCTCCATTTTCTGTGAGGAATAACATTTCAATGTACAAGTTATTGTACTCTTGAGTTAGTTCCAGAAGGTCGGAATCAAGTAGTTTTTCGAGTAACATATTTCTCCTAGAGCTACTAATGAGTGCTTAAACTACAATCAGAGCAGCGTGCATACATAGTCTTACACTTTCGTGACCCTACTGTTTAACACAAACTGAGGCTTTGTTACGCAATAGCGATTTCACGCAGAATTAGCTGTCAAAATCAGAAAAAACTCTAATTGAATTTCAAGGTTTAACAAAACCATCAGGCTTCAGTGGCCTTTTTTATTTGAAGAATAGTGGTTGCCGTGGATTTTTCTTTTACGCAACAAAGCCACAAACTGATGGAGAACAATCTGTTTATACCAGTTCGATTTCCAATTTCTATGATGGCTTATCAACACATTCAAAAGTTACAGTAGCCTTAGGGTAATTACCTAAAATATAAGGTCCTGGGTTTTCATGCGTATTAATTAGTTTAATAGTCTTGCCTAAGCTGCCACAGAAACGATTGGCTTCTCCCAAAGCTTCGGCAAGCAACGGTTCATTGCCAGATGGAAATGCTCCCTCTTGGCGTGAGATTACAAAAGTATTTTCACCAGCGGGTGTCGGTCCAATTGTTTTAGAAGCACAACCAGAAGCCAATAAAACGAAACTAATTGAGAATATAAACTTTTTAACCATAAGTGTTCTATCCGTTAGGCAAATGCAATAGCTTTTAACTCTTGCATTGAAAGGTTTGAATATTGCTTATGCACCTGTAAAGATAACCTTGCAAAGTTGGTCGCACTTCCAATACCATCAATGGCCTTAAAGTTACCAACTCTATAGCTAACACTGCCCAATGATACTCCGATTTTGTCAGCTATTTCTTGTTTCGATAAAGGGGAGTTTTCAACTCCGAACTTTTTCAAAAACAAAATCATAAGATCGTCTTTTTCGACCCATGTATGATTTACCATGTGGCTCCTTAGGCTTATAACGCCTTGGCATAAGGTGCGCCAACGCTAAACTTACTAAACCAAATACACTTCAAACCAAAACCGCCGAGTTTTAAGCGTCACCTTAATGCCTTTGTTACCCGGCCGTTCGACTTGGCCAAAGCAGCTTGCCTGCCATGATGAAATGCAATTAAAAACTGCGCAGATTAAGCGCGACAAACACCCAACTCAAGGCAGACAAATTCAAAACTATAACCACGAAAATTTCTGCGCGTTTACCCACAAAATAGCGGCAACGATGATGTTAGCACTATGGCTTACCTAGAAAAAATGAACCAGAAACGCGCGCCAATACGGATAAAAAGGCAGCCCAAACTAAAGCCGCGAACAACACCCACAAAGAGACATTGTCACGACAACCACCAAAATGTAACCACTTCCCTGCCAGCGCACCGACCACAATGTTGAAAGCGGTATTCCTCGATAATGACTAGGCAATAGCTGAGAAATTCAAGAACAAGTGAGTACGCGGAGTATCAACCGCCACGGCCGAACCATGCTTAATACCAAATACAGAATTTTGCGCGGTTACCAGAGAATATTCACGCCAGTCGTTGAGACATTTAAAAACAAGAAACCGCTACAAACGAGGAACGATTCTTACTGCATATGAATTTATCTGGAATTGACCAACTCACAGCGACAGCGGAGTTAAGTACACAAAAAGAACTCAACCAAGTCGGGTAACGCCTTGGCATAAGGTGCGCCAACGCATTACTTACAAAACCAAATACACTTTAAACCAAAACCGCCGAGTGTCAGGCGTCACATTAATGCCATTGTTACCCGGCCGTTCGACTTGGTTAAAGCAGCTTGTCTGCCATGATGAAATGCAATTAAAAACTACTCTGATTCAGCGCGACAAACACCCCACTCAAGGCCGGAAAATTCAAAACTATAGCCACGAAAATTACTGCGCGTTTACCCACAAAATAGCGGCTACGACGAAGTTAGCACTATGGTTTACCTAGAAAAGATGAACCATAAACGTGTGCGAACACTGATAAAAGGCAGCCCAAACTAAAGCCGCGAACATCGCCCACAAAATTACTGTTTACGGTAATCACCAAAATGTAACCATTTCCCTGCCAGCGCACCGACAACAATATTGAAAGCGACTATCCTCGATGATGGCGCGGCAATAGCTAAGAAATTTAAGAACTGGTAAGTACACAGAGTATCAACCGCCACGGCCGAACCATGGTTAAAACAAATAAAGAAGTTGGCGCGGTTACCAGCGAACATTCACGCAAGTCGTTGAGACGTTTAAAAATAAGAAACCGCTATGACCGACGAACGATTCTAACTGCATACGGATTTATCTGGAATTGACCAACTCACAACAACAGCGGAGCTAGGTAAGCAAAAAGAACTCAACCAAGTCGGGTAACGCTTGCCATAATACGCCAGCAACGCATTACGGTAATGTTGATAGACCACCGAAAACACCATAGCCAATTCATACCTAGAATGCCGAGCGTTGAGGGTCGTATTGATGGCTTTGTTATGGCTACTTTTCTGAGCGTATGGTGTTCAATTTTCCCACGCTACCGCCAAGCAAAGTGTGTGATTTTCTGCTCGCACGCATGATATACCACCAAGTGCTTAACGATAAGAGCACTTTACTATTT
>NZ_JAKJSO010000006.1:0-1253 GCF_050337045.1 Photobacterium kagoshimensis
CTACAATGGCGTATACAGAGGGCTGCCAACCAGCGCTGGTGAGCGACTCCCAGACAGTACGTCGTCGTCCGGATTGTAGTCTGCAACTCGACTCCATGAAGTCGGAATCGCTAGTAATCGTGGATCAGAATGCCACGGTGAATACGTTCCCGGGCCTTGTACACACCGCCCGTCACACCATGGGAGTGGGCTGCACCAGAAGTAGATAGCTTAACCTTCGGGAGGGCGTTTACCACGGTGTGGTTCATGACTGGGGTGAAGTCGTAACAAGGTAGCCCTAGGGGAACCTGGGGCTGGATCACCTCCTTAAACGATAGACTGCTTGTTTGATGCAGTGTCCACACAGATTGCTTGGTTGAAATGTAAGAGAGCACCATGTTGCCCAACAACATGGCAGAAATACTTAGTCCCATTCGTCTAGAGGCCTAGGACACCGCCCTTTCACGGCGGTAACAGGGGTTCGACTCCCCTATGGGACGCCACGGGTCGTTAGCTCAGTTGGTAGAGCAGTTGACTTTTAATCAATTGGTCGCAGGTTCGAATCCTGCACGACCCACCATCCTCTCCCACGAAGGAAGTAAAACAACCGAGGGCGATTAGCTCAGTTGGGAGAGCACCTCCCTTACAAGGAGGGGGTCACTGGTTCGAGCCCGGTATCGCCCACCACTCTCTAACTGTTTTCTGCGTCATGCAGATTCAATGAAGGTTACCTTTGTTGAGTCCGCTTTTTTGCCGCCGAAAATCATTAGAAAGTGGTTCTTTAGATAGAAACACAATGCTCTTTAACAATCTGGAAAGCTGACTAGTAAATTGAATCAACAGATTCAATTACAATAGTTTTTATCTTTAATGATAGAAACGAGTTCTCAAAACAACACACATTCAAGTGTCTTGTGTAGAGTCCGGCGAAAAACCAATGTCCACACTTATCATGATCGGAAATGAGTGACAAAAAAACCTTGGTTGTTTGAACATACAGACCTCTTGGGGTTGTATGGTTAAGTGACTAAGCGTACACGGTGGATGCCTTGGCAGTCAGAGGCGATGAAGGACGTATTAACTTGCGATAAGCCCAGTTTAGATAGTAAAAATCACTTGAGACTGGGATTTCCGAATGGGGAAACCCAACTGCATAAGCACGTATCGTTACGTGAATACATAGCGTAACGAGGCGAACCGGGGGAACTGAAACATCTAAGTACCCCGAGGAAGAGAAATCAACCGAGATTCCGACAGTAGCGGCGAGCGAAATC
>NZ_JAKJSO010000007.1:0-6430 GCF_050337045.1 Photobacterium kagoshimensis
GCATATTCCCAGGCATTACTCACCCGTCCGCCGCTCGTCAGCGAAGTAGCAAGCTACTTCCTGTTACCGCTCGACTTGCATGTGTTAGGCCTGCCGCCAGCGTTCAATCTGAGCCATGATCAAACTCTTCAATTTAAAGTTTTTGATGGCTCAATGAATACTGATTGAATATCGATAACTAGAAGCTAGTCATGATATTCGAATTGACTGTGCCAAATAATAAGTAAACTTGTTATTTGTATTGGTCACTCAGTTCATTGATGCCAAATTCATTCTTACTTAAAAAGTAACAATGAATAGTTTTGACTATTCATTTCACGAGTGCCCACACAGATTGCATGGTCAAATTGTTAAAGAACGTTGACTTTCAATGCCTTAGCGTTAAACGCTTCAGCAAGTCAGGACGCGTATAATACGCTTCTTGATTTTTAAGTCAAGATAAAATTTTCATCTTTTTAATCATTCGATTAAAACATAAAAACCTTATGTTGACTCCGCTCACACCACTTGGCGCTAGAGCGAAATAAAAGCCCGTTGTTGCCAACGGGCTCTCAAATTTGAAGCCTGGCGATGACCTACTCTCACATGGGGAGACCCCACACTACCATCGGCGCTATTACGTTTCACTACTGAGTTCGGCATGGGATCAGGTGGGTCCATAATGCTATGGTCGCCAAGCAAATTCGGGTTTATTCACCGCCATCAGGCGATAAATACAATCTGGGAAAATCTAACTAGTTACAATATCAAGTCCAAACACGCATTCAAGCGTTTATGGAGTCCGTAAAACCCCTTGGGTGTTGTATGGTTAAGCCTCACGGGCAATTAGTACAGGTTAGCTCAATGCCTCGCAGCACTTACACACCCTGCCTATCAACGTCGTAGTCTTCGACAACCCTTTAGAGACCTTAAAGGTCTAGAGATGACTCATCTTGAGGCTCGCTTCGCGCTTAGATGCTTTCAGCGCTTATCGATTCCGAACGTAGCTACCGGGCAATGCGATTGGCATCACAACCCGAACACCAGCGGTTCGTCCACTCCGGTCCTCTCGTACTAGGAGCAGCCCCTCTCAATCATCTAACGCCCACGGCAGATAGGGACCGAACTGTCTCACGACGTTCTAAACCCAGCTCGCGTACCACTTTAAATGGCGAACAGCCATACCCTTGGGACCGACTTCAGCCCCAGGATGTGATGAGCCGACATCGAGGTGCCAAACACCGCCGTCGATATGAACTCTTGGGCGGTATCAGCCTGTTATCCCCGGAGTACCTTTTATCCGTTGAGCGATGGCCCTTCCATTCAGAACCACCGGATCACTATGACCTGCTTTCGCACCTGCTCGAATTGTCATTCTCGCAGTCAAGCGGGCTTATGCCATTGCACTAACCTCACGATGTCCGACCGTGATTAGCCCACCTTCGTGCTCCTCCGTTACTCTTTGGGAGGAGACCGCCCCAGTCAAACTACCCACCAGGCACTGTCCGCACCCCCGATAAGGGGGCGACGTTAGAACATCAAGCATACAAGGGTGGTATTTCAAGGACGGCTCCACGCAATCTAGCGACTGCGCTTCGAAGCCTCCCACCTATCCTACACATGTAGGGTCAATGTTCAGTGCCAAGCTGTAGTAAAGGTTCACGGGGTCTTTCCGTCTAGCCGCGGGTACACAGCATCTTCACTGCGATTTCAATTTCACTGAGTCTCGGGTGGAGACAGCGTGGCCATCATTACGCCATTCGTGCAGGTCGGAACTTACCCGACAAGGAATTTCGCTACCTTAGGACCGTTATAGTTACGGCCGCCGTTTACCGGGGCTTCGATCAAGAGCTTCGACCTAAGTCTAACCCCATCAATTAACCTTCCGGCACCGGGCAGGCGTCACACCGTATACGTCATCTTTCGATTTTGCACAGTGCTGTGTTTTTAATAAACAGTTGCAGCCACCTGGTATCTGCGACTCCCGACAGCTTAGAGAGCAAGTCTCATCACCGCGAGGAGCGTACCTTCTCCCGAAGTTACGGTACCATTTTGCCTAGTTCCTTCACCCGAGTTCTCTCAAGCGCCTTGGTATTCTCTACCTGATCACCTGTGTCGGTTTGGAGTACGATTACTTATAACCTATCGCTTAGAGGCTTTTCCCGGAAGCATGGCATCAATGACTTCATCACCGTAGTGACTCGACATCAGGTCTCAGCCTTAAGATAGTCCGGATTTGCCTAAACTATCAGCCTACACCCTTGAACTTGGACGACCGTCGCCAAGCCCACCTAGCCTTCTCCGTCCCCCCATCGCAGTTATAAGCAGTACAGGAATATTAACCTGTTTCCCATCGACTACGCCTTTCGGCCTCGCCTTAGGGGTCGACTTACCCTGCCCCGATTAACGTTGGACAGGAACCCTTGATCTTCCGGCGAGGGAGTTTTTCACTCCCTTTATCGTTACTCATGTCAGCATTCGCACTTCTGATACCTCCAGCAGCCCTTACAGACCACCTTCAACGGCTTACAGAACGCTCCCCTACCCAATATGACAAGTCATATTGCCGCAGCTTCGGTGTATAGCTTAGCCCCGTTAAATCTTCCGCGCAGGCCGACTCGACCAGTGAGCTATTACGCTTTCTTTAAATGATGGCTGCTTCTAAGCCAACATCCTGGCTGTCTGAGCCTTCCCACATCGTTTCCCACTTAGCTATAACTTTGGGACCTTAGCTGGCGGTCTGGGTTGTTTCCCTCTCCACGACGGACGTTAGCACCCGCCGTGTGTCTCCCGGATAGTACTTACTGGTATTCGGAGTTTGCAAAGGGTTGGTAAGTCGGGATGACCCCCTAGCCTTAACAGTGCTCTACCCCCAGTAGTATTCGTCCGAGGCGCTACCTAAATAGCTTTCGGGGAGAACCAGCTATCTCCAGGTTTGATTGGCCTTTCACCCCTAGCCACAAGTCATCCGCTAATTTTTCAACATTAGTCGGTTCGGTCCTCCAGTAAGTGTTACCTCACCTTCAACCTGCCCATGGCTAGATCACCTGGTTTCGGGTCTAATCCTAGCAACTATGACGCCCAGTTAAGACTCGGTTTCCCTACGGCTCCCCTAAACGGTTAACCTTGCTACTAAAATTAAGTCGCTGACCCATTATACAAAAGGTACGCAGTCACCCAACAAGTGGGCTCCTACTGCTTGTACGTACACGGTTTCAGGTTCTATTTCACTCCCCTCACAGGGGTTCTTTTCGCCTTTCCCTCACGGTACTGGTTCACTATCGGTCAGTCAGGAGTATTTAGCCTTGGAGGATGGTCCCCCCATGTTCAAACAGGATATCACGTGTCCCGTCCTACTCGTTTTCACTAATAATGCGTTGTCGGTTACGGGGCTATCACCCTGTATCGCCAAGCTTTCCAGCACATTCACCTAACGCAAGACTAGCTTAAGGGCTAATCCGATTTCGCTCGCCGCTACTGTCGGAATCTCGGTTGATTTCTCTTCCTCGGGGTACTTAGATGTTTCAGTTCCCCCGGTTCGCCTCGTTACGCTATGTATTCACGTAACGATAACTGCTTATGCAGTTGGGTTTCCCCATTCGGAAATCCCAGTCTCAAGTGATTTTTACTATCTAAACTGGGCTTATCGCAAGTTAATACGTCCTTCATCGCCTCTGACTGCCAAGGCATCCACCGTGTACGCTTAGTCACTTAACCATACAACCCCAAGAGGTCTGTATGTTCAAACAACCAAGGTTGTGTATCTGATAAGGATACAAATTGGTTTTTCGCCGGACTCTACACAAGACACTTGAATGTGTGTTGTTTTGAGAACTCGTTTCTATCATTAAGATAAAAACTATTGTAATTGAATCTATTGATTCAATTTACTAGTCAGCTTTCCAGATTGTTAAAGAGCATAACGCAAAAAGCGTTAATCAATAACTGACGTTATTCATTAGCGCTTTCGCTATTTCTAAAACTATTTTACCAAGCAATCTGTGTGGACACTGCATCAAACAAGCAGTCTATCGTTTAAGGAGGTGATCCAGCCCCAGGTTCCCCTAGGGCTACCTTGTTACGACTTCACCCCAGTCATGAACCACACCGTGGTAAACGCCCTCCCGAAGGTTAAGCTATCTACTTCTGGTGCAGCCCACTCCCATGGTGTGACGGGCGGTGTGTACAAGGCCCGGGAACGTATTCACCGTGGCATTCTGATCCACGATTACTAGCGATTCCGACTTCATGGAGTCGAGTTGCAGACTCCAATCCGGACTACGACGTACTTTCTGGGATTCGCTCACCATCGCTGGTTGGCAGCCCTCTGTATACGCCATTGTAGCACGTGTGTAGCCCTACTCGTAAGGGCCATGATGACTTGACGTCGTCCCCACCTTCCTCCGGTTTATCACCGGCAGTCTCCCTGGAGTTCCCACCATTAYGTGCTGGCAAACAAGGATAAGGGTTGCGCTCGTTGCGGGACTTAACCCAACATTTCACAACACGAGCTGACGACAGCCATGCAGCACCTGTCTCAGAGTTCCCGAAGGCACTAAGCTATCTCTAGCGAATTCTCTGGATGTCAAGAGTAGGTAAGGTTCTTCGCGTTGCATCGAATTAAACCACATGCTCCACCGCTTGTGCGGGCCCCCGTCAATTCATTTGAGTTTTAATCTTGCGACCGTACTCCCCAGGCGGTCTACTTAACGCGTTAGCTCCGAAAGCCAGTGTTCAAGACACCAACCTCCAAGTAGACATCGTTTACGGCGTGGACTACCAGGGTATCTAATCCTGTTTGCTCCCCACGCTTTCGCATCTGAGCGTCAGTCTTTGTCCAGGGGGCCGCCTTCGCCACCGGTATTCCTTCAGATCTCTACGCATTTCACCGCTACACCTGAAATTCTACCCCCCTCTACAAGACTCTAGTCTGCCAGTTCAAAATGCTGTTCCGAGGTTGAGCCCCGGGCTTTCACATCTTGCTTAACAGACCGCCTGCATGCGCTTTACGCCCAGTAATTCCGATTAACGCTCGCACCCTCCGTATTACCGCGGCTGCTGGCACGGAGTTAGCCGGTGCTTCTTCTGCAGCTAACGTCAAATGATAGTGCTATTAACACTACCACCTTCCTCACTGCTGAAAGTACTTTACAACCCGAAGGCCTTCTTCATACACGCGGCATGGCTGCATCAGGGTTTCCCCCATTGTGCAATATTCCCCACTGCTGCCTCCCGTAGGAGTCTGGACCGTGTCTCAGTTCCAGTGTGGCTGATCATCCTCTCAGACCAGCTAGGGATCGTCGCCTTGGTGAGCCTTTACCCCACCAACTAGCTAATCCCACCTGGGCTAATCTTGACGCGAGAGGTCCGAAGATCCCCCTCTTTGGCCCGTAGGCATTATGCGGTATTAGCTATCGTTTCCAATAGTTATCCCCCACATCAAGGCATATTCCCAGGCATTACTCACCCGTCCGCCGCTCGTCAGCGAAGTAGCAAGCTACTTCCTGTTACCGCTCGACTTGCATGTGTTAGGCCTGCCGCCAGCGTTCAATCTGAGCCATGATCAAACTCTTCAATTAAAAGTTTGTGAGTCTTGCGACCGGCTCAATGAATACTGATTGAATATCGATAACTAGAAGCTAGCCATGATATTCGAATTGACTGTGCCAAATAATAAGTAAACTTGTTATTTGTATTGGTCACTCAGTTCATTGATATAATCTTTTTTGACTATTCATTTCACGAGTGCCCACACAGATTGCATGGTCAAATTGTTAAAGAACGTTGACTTTCAACGCCTTAGCGTTAAACGCTTCAGCAAGTCAGGACGCGTATAATACGCTTCTTGATTTTTAAGTCAAGATAAAATTTTCATCTTTTTAATCATTCGATTAAAACATAAAAACCTTATATTGACTCCGCTCACACCGCTTGGCGTTAGAGCGAAATAAAAGCCCGTTGTTACCAACGGGCTCTCAAAATTGAAGCCTGGCGATGACCTACTCTCACATGGGGAGACCCCACACTACCATCGGCGCTATTACGTTTCACTACTGAGTTCGGCATGGGATCAGGTGGGTCCATAATGCTATGGTCGCCAAGCAAATTCGGGTTATTCACCGCCATCAGGCGATAAATACAATCTGGGAAAATCTAACTAGTTACAATATCGTTCTTAACACGCATTCAAGCGTTATGGAGTCCGTAAAACCCCTTGGGTGTTGTATGGTTAAGCCTCACGGGCAATTAGTACAGGTTAGCTCAATGCCTCGCAGCACTTACACACCCTGCCTATCAACGTCGTAGTCTTCGACAACCCTTTAGAGACCTTAAAGGTCTAGAGATGACTCATCTTGAGGCTCGCTTCGCGCTTAGATGCTTTCAGCGCTTATCGATTCCGAACGTAGCTACCGGGCAATGCGATTGGCATCACAACCCGAACACCAGCGGT